>JBMOHT010000123.1:0-11774 GCA_049317705.1 Bacteroidota bacterium
CCGCGTTCAGCACTTTGTCCTCGTACTCCTTCAGTTCCGGCGTGATGAACCGCTCCGCATTCGTCATCGTCTGCTTGCGGATGTAATCTTTCGGGATCTTATCCTTATGCGTGTGCGTGATCTCGATGAAATACCCGAAGACATTATTAAACCCGATCTTCAGCGATGAGATTCCGGTTCGTTCCCGTTCTTTGATCTGAAGATTCGCGATCCAATCCTTAGCGGAGAACGACAATGAGCGAAGCTCATCCAGTTCCGCATTGAATCCTTCACGGATCACTCCGCCGTCCTCGAACTTCATTGGCGGATCATCAGCGATAGCGCGTGTGATGGCATCGGTCAGTTCTTCGAGCGGCTGAAGTTTCTCATTGATCTCATTGAGTGTAAAGTCATCCTGAGCAAGCGAGTCGTTTTTTGACGAGCGCGTCGAAGGGTCGCCCTTCGACTCATCACGACTTCGTCGTGACTCGCTCAGGGTGACTGCATCTTTTAATAAGGAGTCATCCTGAGCGAGCGAGTCGTTTTTTGACGAGCGAGTCGAAGGACCACCTAATATCATTTTCAACTTCGGAATACTTTGCAGTATTCTTTTCAGCGCCAGCATCTCTCGCGGATTCGCGCGGCTTGTAGCAATACGGGCGATGAGGCGTTCCATATCACCGATCTCGGAGAGTTCTGCAATAAGGTCGGTCCGGAGAGATGTCTTTTCCACGAGATGCTGAACACCGCTTGAGCGCCATTGGATCTGTTCCAATTTTTTGAGCGGATTGTTCACCCAGCGCTTCAGCAGACGGCCCCCCATAGGAGTGTTCGTCTTATCAAGAACGGAGAAGAGCGTACCGTCCAGCGAACCGCCGAGGGATGAAGTAATTTCGAGATTTCTTTTTGTAGCGGGATCGAGCACGATCGTCTGTTCAACGGAGTACGGTACGATCTTCTGAATGTGCGCGAGATTCGCTCTCTGTGTCTCATTCAGATAATGCATAGCACCGCCGGCGGCGATGATGCCGATACTCATGGACTCGATACCGAATCCTTTTAAACTCTGCGTTTTAAAATGCTGAAGGAGTTTTTCGTTCCCGTAATCGAATTGGAATAGCCAATCATCAAGTGATGTATAGATTCCACGGTACGGTCCGCGCAGCAATTCCTGGAGCGCTTCCTTGTCCCGCTTCTGCACGATCAATTCTGCCGGAGCGATGGAAGAAAGAATTTCGGGAAGCTGACGGAACGGAAATTCTGAGGTATAGAATTCACCGGTGGAGATATCCACGAATGAGAATCCGATAGGATCATTCGCAGCGGCAATTGCGCTCGGAAGAGCAACGCAGGCGAGATAATTATTCTGTTTCTGTTCGAGGATCTTATCCGAAAATGAAACGCCGGGAGTTACCACTTCCACCACATCGCGCTTCACGATTCCCTTGGCGAACTTTGGATCCTCGAGCTGTTCGCAGACTGCAACGCGGAGTCCTGCCTTCAGCAGTTTCGGAAGATATGTTTCCAGTGCGTGATACGGGAATCCTGCCAGCGGCGTCTCTCCCACATCCCCTGCTTTTCCCCGTCTGGTGAGCGTGATGCCGAGGACTTTGGATGTTGTCTTCGCATCCTCATCGAACGTCTCATAGAAATCCCCCATCCTGAAGAGCAGGATCGTATCCGGATATTTCGCTTTCACGGAGGCGTATTGTTTCATTAAAGGGGAAGACATGCTGGATGCTCGATGCTGGATTCTAGATACTGGATGCTGGATTTTGATGTATTGATTTTTGGTAACTGCTCTGCAAATTCCCGATAAAACACTATGGTAATTAGAAATTTGCCACGAAGGCACTAAAACACAAAATCCCACAAAGGATAAATAAAAATTTGTGCATCGTATTTTTCTGCAATCTTTGTGCCTTTATGCCTTAGTGGCAGAGAGGTAAATTGTCTTTTCAAATTCACTGAGTAATTACAATTTTTGTGTGAAAAACCCCGAATTCGTGAGAACTTCGGGGTTTTCGCTGACGGGTTCAAAGTAGAAAAAAAATGGAGGGGAAACAAGAAGTGATGTCTATTATACCGGTCTCTGATCTATAATCATCCCGGACATTTTCACCAATGAAAAGATCAAATATGATAGGATGATCGCAAGATAAAGATAGAGAAGTTCGATGATCATGTGTGAGTAGAAAAATGACCAAATACCGAATGTTGTGACCGCGATTCCTGCAAGAATTGCCGACACTGCGGACCACGCCGGTCCCAAATTCATCGCTGTTACACCGATGATCAGTACAATGATCATCAACAATGTGTAGAACAACCATGAATGATTGACATAGGATTTTCCCATCAGAACACTGCTGATGATACTGCTGACGTAGAAGCCGTCGAAAGGATAAGCTAACACCGATTGTTCGCTGCCGTTATACCAGCCGATGATCACTACTTTTCCCTCGAACACATCACGAAATCGGTCGAGGTTCTCAATTTTTTCTTTATCTGATTTATAGACAGACCCCGGAGCAAAGACATCCACCCAATACTTAACGGAATCATCCTCGCTGCGGTCATTCGCATTTTGAAAGACACCGCGATGGGCACTCACCGGGGAGAACGGTGTCACATGGAAAAAATCATCTGAGTATGCCTTTCCTTCTTTCGTCACTGGAACCCGTATACGGTCCATTACGATCTCATTCCCATTATTCAACGGTTGCACCGAATCAGGGATACCGAAGTATTTTTTTGCAACGGAGAAACTGACATCCACTTCAGAATATTTCTTTTTTCCATTGGGAAATTGCCGCAGAGGATACCATTGGATCAGTTCGTTGTCATACCGGTGAGAATAATTCCCGTCGGAGGGCAATGCCGAGAAAACAACCCTGGTGATATCCTCCGAAAAGGGTTGACTGGAATACGGCCGAAATCCGGGGAACGGCACGATCGCAGAAACAACATATCCCAACGAATCGATCGAACGGGTCAACTGTTCGATCCGTTCAAAATTCGACGGAGCGGCGATCCGGCCGAACGGCATTCTCACAACGACCACCTTTGCGCCGGCACGACGGAGGTCCTTTGATATATGAAGGATGTTCTCCAGATATTTTTTCACATTGTTGTCCTCTGTGAACATGGTAAAGCGGACAACGGGAACCTGTTCACACTGCTTGGTTTGATAATAATTTTTGAATACTCCCGCCCCGAGAAAAAAGTCCTCGCTTTTACCGAACACCTCCATTGAATGCAGGAATGATACAAACAGGATGATCACTGCGCTCCAGGAGTACAACCGGAGCCGTTTCTTCCACGGCAGACTGACCTGTTCGGAGAAATAGCTCCTGAGAAGGAAAACGATCCCTTTTGAATGTGCGGTCAACACCCACGGTGACGGGGACGTTCCTGACGCAAGGATAAAAACGACGGATTTGAATAATTGAACACTAACGATACCGATCGCAATACTTAACAGAACAACAGTAAAGAGCGTCGACTGGGAGTACCACCCGAATTGCGACTGGAAGAAAATATTCAAATACACCAAGCAGATCAGCATGACCCCGGAAAGGATCAGTCGAAAGAGATATTTCAATGTTGAGTTCATCATTTGTTTTGATCCTTATTGATGATTCACTTGCGGTGATGAATACGGAAGCATCATCATTGCTTGTTCGTTCGCCGGGAAAGTATTCATCGGTTCCTCTTTTGACGTGATCGATAAAAAGAGCAGCAGACTCATCATAACGATCAACATACCGGAAAGGATCGCCGAAGGAAGTGAGAATGTGATCACGTGCGGGATCGTCGGGACTGTTCTGCCTGCCATATTTAATACATCGAACTTCCTATCCATCTCGAGCGGAAACGATTCCTCAATCAATATGTTCGTTGCATCATGGATCCTTTTCGTTTCAACAAAGAACTCCCTGCACTCACCGCACTCCGCCAAATGCATGAATAATTCCCGGTGCTGCTCTTTCGGTAGTTCATTGTCCATGAACTGACTTATCTGTTCTTGTATATTCTCGTGATTCATCGTTGCCTCCTTACAGATACGGCTTCAGCATTGCATGCAATGCCGTCCGTGATTTGAATAATTTCGATTTCACTGCACTCACTGTCGTTCCCGTTACGGACGCGATCTCTTCGTAGCTCATCCCTTCCGTTTCCCGCAGAAGATACGCTTCACGGTATGCCGGTTTCAATTGCGCGATCGCTTCACGGATCTTTTCATTCAATTCTGAATTGACGGACAATGTGAGAGGAGTATCAGCATCATATGCTTCCGTTTCAGTATCAATGGATTCCATCGGGATGATCTTGTTCCGGCGCAGGACCATCAGCACTTCGTTCCTGGCAACGGAAAAGAGCCACGACTTCAGCGTTACTCCCTGCTGCACGGAATGGATCTTCGAGATCATCTTCAGAAATGTCTCCTGCGCCGCATCCTGTGCCGCTGCGGGATCACGAAGCATGCGAAGACAGAAGGAATAGACCGCCTGTTTATGACGGGTATAGAGGATCGAACCGGCGTGGAGATCACCGTTCTTCAATTGTCCCGTTAATACGTCGTCTGAAACAAAAATATGGTCCACGTGTCCTGTGTGATGTATGCGTTGTAAGGTTAAGATGCATAAGAATGCCGAAAGTTGCCAAAATTCTTTACGGTCTCAATTTGTCCATTTCCGATGCAAATACAGTGGGAAATCACATATTTTGCAGTCCCGTTTCGTTGCTTCTTCCTGCCATTCTCTCTATATTTCTTCCACTTCAACCGAATCTTTTCCCATTTTTTGGAGATTCCCCATGAAACGCTTATCCGTTCTTCTTGCCCTGTTGTTGTTCTTCTCCTTTGCCGATGCTCAATTAAAAAAACGTGTCGCTATTTCCACATTCGAAGATAAGACCGGTTCCGGCTACAGCCATCTCGGCTCAGGTGTTGCGGACATGCTCACCACCGCACTCGTCAAATCGGGAAAATTCACGGTGATCGAACGGATGGAACTGGAGAAGGTCCTGGCAGAACAGAAACTCGGTGAGAGCGGACTCGTCACTGCAGAGACCGCACCGAAAGTCGGAAAACTGCTCGGTGTTGAATTGATCGTCGTCGGTTCTGTATCTGAGTTCGGGACAAAAGAGAATAAAGTTTCCGGCGGACTCTCCTTTATCAGCGGAGGGATCAAACGCAAGACATCGCGCGCAGTCGTTGACGTCCGCTTAGTGAACACTGTCACCGGCGAGATCGTCGCTGCAGAGAGCAAAGAAGGCGAAGAGTCTTCCACCGGTATCTCGTTCGATTATGAAGGTATCGACTTCAATAATATGGACAGCTGGGATGACACGGATATCGGTAAGGCCTGCCGTCAAGCGGTGAATGGTGTTGTTGAACTGATCACGGAGAATATGGGAAAGATCCCCTTCACCGGAAAGATCCTGAAAATGAACAGCGACGGTACATTATTGATGAAACCCGGCTCCGAAGGGAACGTAAAGGTCGGAATGGAATTTGACATCTTCCGCGTCGGCGAACCGATCAAAGATCCGGATACAGGACTCGACCTCGGTGCCGAAGAGACAAAAGTAGGACATGTAAAAGTGATCGAAGATGCGCTGAAAGGAAAAGCAGCAAAAGCGAAGATCACCGAAGGAAAGGATATCCAATCGACGGATATTCTGCGGGAACCGAACTAAGAGCAATGGAGAATGGTTAATTGATAATGGAGAATAAAAAGCAAATCATGAATAAGTCGGCGTATATTATCCATTCTCCGTTATCAATTATCAATTGCTTATGAGCGATATCATCCTCCGCACCACCGATCTCGGCAAGCATTATAAGAACCGCTGGGCTGCACGGAATATCAATTTGGAGATACATCGCGGCGATGTGTTCGGATTCCTCGGTCCGAACGGCGCGGGCAAAAGCACTTCCATCCGGATGATCCTCTCCCTCATCACACCGACGGCCGGCCGCGTGGAACTGTTCGGTCACGATCTCTTCAAAGAACGCGAAAAGGCATTGCACAGCGTCGCCGGCATCGTCGAAAAACCCGATTTCTATCTCTATCTCTCCGCATACCGCAACATGCAGATCGCCGGCTCGCTCACCCTCGGCAGGACTCCCGCAGACAAGAAGATCATGGAAACATTATCGATGGTCGGACTCGCTGAACGGTCGCGGGATAAAGTGAAGACCTTCTCGCACGGAATGAAACAGCGTCTCGGCATTGCTCAGGCACTCCTCTGCGATCCGCAGCTGATCATGCTGGATGAACCGACGAACGGACTCGATCCTCAGGGAATGAAGGAAGTGCGCGAACTCATCCAGCGTCTCACCAGTGAACGGGGCATCACCGTATTTCTTTCTTCGCATCTTCTGAATGAAGTGGAACAGGTCGCCACACGGATGGCTATCATCAATAAAGGGACGATGATCGTGCAGGGTACGGTGGACGAACTGCTGAAAGCGAATGCGAACAAAGTATTCTTCAAAATTTCTCCCGTGAAACGAGCCGCGGGCATCCTTGAAGGAATGAGAACTGTCTCCGGCATCGAAGTGACGGATGATGGTATCACAGCTCAAATCGACCCGAAGAATGTACCATCCGTCATCAAAGCGCTGGTTGACGCGAAGTGCAAAATTTTTTCGGTGGAACCGAAACATAGTCTGGAAGATTACTTCCTGGAAAAGACTACAGAGAACTGACGATATGTGATATTGTGAAGTGAGTTATTCTATTTCATAAATCTTGCAATCTTGTAATCCAGCAATTTTGCAATTATAAAATTTTCTATGTTAAACCTCATTTACTGGGAACTGTTCAAGACCTACTCCAAATGGCGGACCTACATCGGCTTCATTGCTGTTGCCGTGCTCATTCCCGTCATCATGTGGATCCTGTGGATCGAGGGAGGAAAGTTCATCACCTATCAGCTGAAGACGCTCCAATCGGAATTTCTCATCACCGGAAATCTCTTCAACGGCTGGGTCGTAGCGCAGCTGATCATGAATGGGCTCTGGGTGCATGTTCCAACATTGATCGCGCTCGTTGCCGGCGACCAGCTTGCCGGTGAAGCGACCTCCGGTACATTCCGGCTGACCCTCATCCGCCCTGTCTCGCGCACCCGCATTTTGAATGCAAAATATATCGCAACGCTCATCTATACGGCGTCACTGGTGATCATGATCGCGCTTCTTTCGCTCGGACTGGGGCAGCTGATCTTCGGCACCGGCGACCTGATCGCATTCGATAAGGACGGCATCACGATCCTTCCCGAGTCGGACCTGCTCATCCGCTTCGTCTTCGCGTATGCACTCGCGATCTGGTCCATGTTCGTCGTGGCGTCGCTCGCTTTCTTCATCTCGTCGTTCGTGGAGAATGCCATCGGACCGATCATCACCACCATGACGGTGATCGTCATTTTTCTCATCATCTCCAATCTTCCGGTGGAATCTGTTGAGAGCATCAAACCATGGCTCTTCACAACACACATGAATGTCTGGCAGCAGGCGTTCCGCGATCCGTATGATTGGGAGAAGATCCGCGATTCCGTTCTCGCGCTCGGTGCGAATAGTCTGTTCTTCTGGTCCATCACATTGTTCATTTTCAGACGTAAGGATATCCTCTCATAACCAAAGGGTCATCATGGCATTTCAGGAAAGATTGAAAGAAGTCCGGGACGGATTCCATCCGTCGTTCTGGGTGGCGAACGGAATGGAACTGTTCGAGCGTCTCGCGTATTACGGACAGCAGATCGTCTTCATGGTCTATGTCCGCAACAGTCTCGGCTTCACCGAAACGCAGGCAGGAACACTCTCCGGCATCTTCGGCGGACTCATCTACCTGCTGCCGATCCTCGGCGGAACACTTGCCGATAAATGGGGATTCCGCCGTGCATTCAATATCGCCTTCACCATTCTCGGCCTCGGTTACTTCCTCATCGGTTCGGTCGGCATGTCCGCATTCGCGGGGATCTATAGCGGGATGTCCACCTACTGGCTTCTGCTGGCGTTCCTCATCTTCACCGCATTCGGCGGTTCTTTCATAAAACCATCCGTGCTCGGAACGGTCGCCGTTACATCAACAGAGAAGACCAAGTCACTCGGTTTCGCCATCTATTATTGGCTCGTGAATGCCGGCGCAATGATCGGTCCGACCATCGCCTACTTCGTCCGCGACAGTTTCGGAAACGAATTTGTCTATCTCGTTTCCTCCATCAGCTGCTTTGCCATGCTCGTGGTCAATCTGTTCCTGTATAAAGATGTAGTTCACGAGAAGAACGAGATCACTGAGACTCTCGGCAAAAAATTAGAGAATCTTGTGGTAGTTCTCGGGAATGGCAAATTCATGATCTTCCTGCTCATCTATTCTCTCTACTGGGTCATCTTCTGGCAGGAATTCATCATCGTGCCGTATTACATCACGGATTATATCGGGAAGGAAGCACCGTATGAGATCGTCCAGTCGTGGGCCGGCGCCGGTGCGATCATTCTTCTGCAGATACCGATCAATCGTCTCACAAAGAATATTCCGACCAGGACGGCGATCCTCACAGGTTTTGCAGTATCATCTCTAATTTGGATCATCATTGCCATCCATCCTTCCATTCCGACCATTGCCGCGGGTATCGTTGCATTCGCCATCGGTGAAATGATCCAGGCACCACGGTATTATGAATATATCTCGGAGATCGCACCAAAAGGTCAGCAGGGATTGTATCAGGGATATGCGTTCCTCCCCATCGCCATCGCCCGCTTCGTCGGCGACCCGTTCGGCGGTTGGATCTATCAAACCTCCAAAGCATCCGGGAATCCATCGAATGTATGGTACTCGATGATCGCGATCGGCATCACGGGCACGGTACTGATGGCCATCTATAATAAAGTGATCGCCCGGCAGGAAGCGAGAGCATGATCATGGAACGAAGGAACCGAACATCAATTGCTGTCATTCGTCATCTGCTTCTGTTGGTCAGCATCCTGTTATTCTCTGTTTCCGGATCAGCGTCAGCACAGACATTGACCGCGGAAAAGATCCTGCTGAATGTGAAAGCGAATTTCGATGCTGTGAAGGATTATTCGGCGATGCTCACCGCGAAGGTGGATATGGAACGGCTGCGCGTACCGGAGATGAAAGTGAAGATCTATTTCAAACAGCCGAATAAGTTCAAGACAGAATCGAAGAATACTTCATTCCTTCCGAAGAACATGTTCGATCTGAATCCCGCAGATCTGCTCAGTAAATTCGATGCGACGTTGATGGGGACAGAGACCGCAGATGGGAAGACACTCTACAAGATCCGGCTCGTCACAAAACCGGAGAAGCGCAAACCGGTCCGCGAAAGTTTCGTCTGGGTCGATGCGAAGATGTGGACCATCACCCGGCTCGAAGCATTCCCGACTGAAGGAAGGAAGATCGAGCTTGACGTTGAAAGTGCAATGATCGACGGGAAATTCATTCTTCCGTCAATGATCTCTGCTCATTTCGATTTCGACCAGAATGCCGATTCATTGTCGGAGAAGATCTACAGTCCCAACCGCATGCCGAAGAAAGGGAGCGTCATTCTGAAGTATTCCGACTACGAAGTGAACAAAGGACTCACGGACGAATTCTTCGACCAGAAGGAAAAGAAATAAAAGAATATTTGTCATGCCGGCGCACGCCGGCATCCAGTCTCTGGAATCATTCCACGATATTATGAATTGATATTAAAACGAAAAAGCCGCTCATTGAGCGGCTTTTCTGTTTTAACTGAGACGGTCACACTGAGCGAAGCCGAAGTTTGACCGTTAAATATCATTCAAGTAAAAAAATAGAAGCTATTACGAAATCGGAATATTTGCTTACCATTGTCATTCCCGTCCCAAAGGGATCCCTTCGGGACATGTTTCTATCGGGAATCCAAAATAATGGACCCCCGATAGAAACATTCGGCCAACGGCCACGTTGTGGGGGTGACATTGATATTTTTGAGAGAGCATCTAGTTCTTTTGCTTCTCCATCATCTGAATGAATTTCGAGAAGAGATAGTCGCTGTCGTGAGGACCGGGGGACGCTTCAGGATGATACTGAACGCAGAACACAGGATGGTTCTTATGTTCGAATCCTTCCACCGTCTGGTCATTCAGATTGATATGTGTCAATTCTACCTGCGTCTGGTCCATCGATTTCCAGTCAACAGCAAATCCGTGGTTCTGCGATGTTATCTCGATGATGTTCGTCTTCAGATTCTTCACCGGGTGATTGCCGCCGCGGTGGCCGAATTTCAGTTTGTAAGTCTTTCCGCCAAGCGCGAGTCCCAATAACTGATGACCGAGACAGATACCGAAGATCGGCTTCTTCCCTATCAGCTTTTTAATGTTCATAATGGCGTATTTTACCGCATCAGGATCGCCGGGTCCGTTCGAGAGGAAGATACCGTCCGGTTCCATCGCCAGCACATCCTCAGCGGAGCAGCTTGCGGGGACGACCGTCAGGTCGCATCCATACGTTGCCAGCCGGCGCAGGATGTTCTGTTTCACGCCGTAATCGAGCACGACCACTTTGTATTTTGCATTCCGTGTCTCGCCGTTCTTCGTTGTAAGCGCGAATGATGTTGTATCAATATCGCTCCAGCGGTACTGCTTATTCGTCGTCACTTTCTTGGCAAGGTCCTGCCCGTTCATTTCCGGCGATGCTTTTGCTTTCGCGATGAGGGATGCATCATCAAGATCGATGGTGGAGATCACTCCGCGCATTGCGCCTTGTGAGCGCAGGATCTTCGTGAGCATACGCGTGTCGAGTCCCTGAATCGCGAGGATGTTGTTCTTCTTCAGCCAGTCGCCGAGGGACGAGTTCGCGCGCCAGTTGCTGTGGAAATCGAAATACTCCTTCACGATGAATCCGCTCACCTGCGGCTTCACGGATTCCACATCGTCCGGATTCACACCGTAGTTCCCGATGAGCGGATAGGTCATCGTCACGATCTGTCCCGCGTAGGAAGGATCGGTGAGGATCTCCTGATATCCCGTGAGACTCGTATTGAAACAGACCTCTCCGAAAGTTTCCCCTTCGGCTCCGAAATGTTCTCCGGTAAAGACCGTTCCGTTCTCTAGTGCAAGTTTTGCGATCATGTATTCATCACCGTCACGTGTCGTGACAAAAAATATTGTACGTCCGCTGCGTTCATTGTCATTGATTAGCCGGAGTAAAAATACGAAATATTTATTGACAACTGAAATACAATTTTGTTAATTATAAGAGTCTTAGAGGAGCGGTGCACACGAGTACTTGTGCGGAGAGTCGGAACAACTCAACGAAGCACAACGAAAAGGTCAGCTGGTAGTACCGCCGAAAGATGGAACTCGTTCCCGTTCCATGCTTGGGATGCAAGCATACGACTTGCAGACTGTTGATCCGGGTCGTTCGATCTGTAGAACGACGGAACAATGCGCTATGACGATCTGCACCGAAATGTGTCGACCGCCCCCGGCTGATAATCTGTTGTGCCGTGACAGTACGAGGTCCATTTCATTCCTGCGCAGGGAGTCCGTAAGCGCTCTCTGCGTTTTCATTTTAAAGGAATGGTATGAACATAGCACTCGTCGGTTACGGAAAAATGGGACATGAGATCGAGTCCATCGCACTCCGCCGCGGTCACACGGTCACAGCCCGTTTTTCATCTTCTGCCCCACTCCCTCCGGCGGATTCTGCCCTATTTTCATCACAATTGATCGATTGTTTCATCGATTTTTCCACTGCATCATCCGTCCCCAATACCGTCGAGGTTTGCTGCGGACTCGG
>JBMOHT010000124.1:0-11751 GCA_049317705.1 Bacteroidota bacterium
CATTCTTGTTGTGACAAAGAAATATGATCCGAATAAATCCGCACAGGTCGGTTCACGTCTTGCCATTGCTGTTCTTCCGTTCGAATCGGATAAAGCAGGAGCCGTCTATAAGAACGATATCACCAATGAGATGATCAATCAATTGGTGAGTCTCCGGCGGTTCAAAGTGATAGAACGTTCCGCAATGGATAAGATCGTTTCAGAACAAAAAATTCAAGCATCAGGATTCGTCGATGATAAGTCCGCAGTGAAACTCGGAAAGATCGCCGGTGCCGATGCATTGGTGATCGGTACTATCTCTGTTCTCGACGGTAAAGTGAAAGTTTCGGCGCGTCTTGTTGATGTAGAAACTGCCGAGACGATCATCGCTGAGGATGCTACGTCCGACAATACGGGACAGGAAGCAAGTGATATTGCCGTATCGAATGTCGCCACGTTGCTGTTCAACGAACTGCCGATCATCGAAGGGGATGTGATCAAGGTCGATTCCGATGAGCTCTTTATCGATATCGGCGGCATGAACGGTGTCCGAAAAGGGACGAAATGCGTCGTTTTCCGTGAAGGCGAGAGCATCAAACATCCTATCTCCGGCGAGATCTTAGGACGAAAAGTGACCCGTCTCGGAGAGATCATTGTGATCCAGGTGCAGGATAAGTTCGCTACTGTGAAGACCATCGAATCGGATCAGGATATTCAGGTTGGAGATAAAGTCATCATCAAATAATCAAGAGGGAATCCCATGAAAAAACTTCTCACCCTTGTTGTACTCTGTTCTGCCTATCTCTTTCCGCAGACGAATGATCTCAACATCACCGGAGCCGGAGCCCGTGCTGAAGGATTCGGCGGTGCGTTCATCGGTTTAGCGGATGATGCCACCGCTGTTGTCTGGAATCCTGCCGGTCTCTCTCAGTTGGAACGGCCTGAGGCATCGATCGTTACACGCTTCAAAGGGGAGAGCGCGGATTTCTCGAATTCGATCGATCCATCGCTTGATGCAAAAGAATCACAAAGTAATTTTTCCCTCAACTTCGGAAGTTTGGCTCTGCCGGTCTCTTCCGGGGATATGAAGATCGTTGTTGCAGCAGCGTTCCAACGGCAGTTGGATTTTTACGAAAGCCAGCAGCGCCAGGTTGAAATGCCGGGCACAGGAATATTCAGTCCGAACTACATCGAATCTCAACGGTCCGAAACACACGGCGGAGTGAATACGATCACTCCCGCAGTCGGCATCAGATTCAATCCGATGATCTCGTTCGGTCTTTCGACCAATATCTGGATTGGTTCACTGACTGCCACCGACCAACTGCATGACTCACGAGTCGTCGTTCATGATGAAGATACATATGATCTCAAATATTCTGGTCTGAATTTCGTTTTCGGCGGTCTTCTAGATTTTGAGGGTGTGAAGAACGGTATTCCGTTGAAAGTAGGACTCACATTCCGCACGCCGTTCAAATTGAAAGCGACCGGTACCTATAATATGGTCCGTAGGATCGCCTCGAACGGAACAGCACAATTCGATATCGAACAGGAGATCGAGATGCCGTTCATGTTCGGTATGGGAACATCGTACAGGATCGGTGAGAATCTTACCGTTGCAATGGATTATGAGATCAGAAATTACGGGACTAAATCGATCACGTCCACTGCAACACATCAAGCAACGGGTCTTACCGGTACCAATGTCGAAGACATCAGCGAAAGTAAACAGAACCTGAATGAATTCAGGATCGGTGCTGAATATCTGATCGTGACGGATAATTTTGTCATTCCTGTTCGAGGAGGATTTAAGACCGTACCGTCGGTCTTTGCGGATTATGTCTATGATAACACCACAGGATCATATGTTCCGACATCAACACAAACGTCCGGTACAGGATTTTCCGTCGGGACCGGTTACATTGCCAATGCGTTTGCTATCGATGTTACCTACAGCAGATCCGGATACACTCAGAAATTCGACACGGACGGAAAGATCGATTACGGATTCGGAACCGTAGGTTCTTCAATTATAATATACTTTTAGATTCACTTAAGACGTTTTCTCTTGACAATAGGGTAAACCCCTTATATATTTGCTTTGCCTTCTAGACACATAATTCACTGATCCTCAACAAAAGATAGGAGTAACAAATGAAAAAGTTCCTAGCAGTAGTTCTCGCAGTTGTGATGATGTGCGGAGTAGTTATGGCTCAAGATGCACCGGCCGGCAATCAGGCAGGCGCAAAATCAATGAACTTTACATTCGGCGGACTTGGAGCATTCGGTCTGACGGGAACCGGCCCGAGCGGCGGTCTTGGATTATCATATTTCTTGTCATCCGATGCAGCAGTTCGCGTTGGATTACAGGTTGGAACAACCAGCACAACAACACCGGCAGCAGTGACCGGAAATTCGGATGCTTCAGCATCGACATTCGATCTCGGAATCAGTGGTGATTATCTGATGTATATGGGCGGCGGACGTGTGAAACCGTATATGGGCGCAGGCGTTGGTCTGTCCCTCGGTTCCTCAAGCAGCGAACCTTCCGTGTCACCGACAGCAGCAAACGGAACACTCACAAAGATCACCAACACACGCGGAACAGACGGAATGACATTGTCATTGGTCGGTATCGCAGGTGCTGAATTCTATCTGTACAATGAGATCAGCATTTCCGCTGAATATACACTCGGCCTGTTACGCCTGCGCTCCGGTGCAGACAGCGAAGCGACCATCAAAGGTGCAGCATCCGTTACATCGAAAGGCAGCAGCTCAACGAATCTTCTTGGATTCGGTGCAGGCGGTGCAACATTACATATCTATTTCTAGTCTGAAGTAGATCAGAATACAGAAGGGGTCTCGAGAATATCGGGACCCCTTTTTTATTATACTTTTTTGTATATTCCTTTATGAAGATCGAATCGGATTTTTTAGTGATCGGCAGCGGTATAGCAGGACTTTCATTCGCTTTGAAAGCTGCTGAACTAGGGACCGTAGCTATCGTCACGAAAAAGGAAAAGGCAGAATCGAATACGAATTATGCCCAGGGAGGGATCGCTGCGGTCATTTCGAACCGCGATGCATTTGAGCATCACATCAATGATACGATGAAGGCCGGTGCGTATCTCTGTCACCGGGATGTGGTTGAGATCGTTGTGAAGGAAGGTCCTGAGCGCATCAGTGAATTGATCGAGGTCGGTGTTCAATTTACGAAGAACAACGATGGTCTCGATCTGGGGAAGGAAGGCGGTCATTCCCATCACAGGATCGTTCACGCTGCCGACTTGACAGGGAAAGAAATAGAACGGGCACTGCTCGCCAAGATCTCAGCTCATCCGAATATCCGTGTCTATGAGAATCATATTTCCATCGATCTGATCACAGAACATCATCTGTTCGGCAATGAGAAATTATCGAAAGATTCCATCCATTGCTGGGGAGCATACGTGCTGGATGTCGTCCAGAATACCGTGAAAACGTTCCTTGCGTCAACGACAATGCTCGCCACCGGGGGGGCCGGTCAGGTCTATCTGCATACGACCAATCCTGTCATCGCCACGGGGGATGGGATCGCAATGGCATACCGTGCGGGCGCTCAGATCGCCAATATGGAATTCATTCAGTTCCACCCGACGACTCTCTATAATTCCGGTTCACCCTCATTCCTGATCTCCGAAGCGGTCCGCGGTTTTGGAGCCATACTCCGGAATAAAAAAGGGGAGGACTTTATGAATCGGTATGACCCTCAAGGAGCTCTTGCTCCCCGTGATATTGTTGCCCGAGCTATCGATACCGAATTGAAACGGAGCGGTGATGAGTGTGTATTCCTCGATCTAAAACACTTGAATGCCGAGTCTGTAACGTCCCATTTCCCAAATATTTACGAGCGTTGTCTGAAATATGGGATTGATATTACGACCGACCTTATCCCGGTAGTTCCGGCTGCTCATTATACGTGTGGGGGAGTGATCGTCGATTCGAATGGTGCAACATCCATCTCGGGACTCTATGCCGTCGGCGAGGTCAGCATGACCGGATTGCATGGTGCCAACAGATTGGCCAGTAATTCATTATTGGAGGCGGTCGTTTTTTCCCATCGTGCTGTTGAAGCGATCGGACGGAACGAAAAGAATTCTATGGTCGTTAAGAATATTCCGGATTGGGATGACAGCGGGACGATCAATAGCGAAGAATGGGTTTTGGTATCACATAACCGCCGTGAGATCCAGCAATTGATGTGGGATTATGTCGGTATCGTCCGTTCCAATCACCGGCTGGAACGTGCACAGCGCAGGATCAAGCTTATTCTTGACGAAGTAAAAGATTTTTATAAACGAACAAAAGTGACGGAAGGTCTGATCGAACTCCGTAATCTCTCCTGTCTTGCGGACCTTATTATCCGGTCTGCATTGGAACGAAAAGAGAGCAGAGGACTTCACTTCACTACAGATTATCCAAACATCAACGATACTCATTGGTTGAAAGATACGGTCATAACGTAAATGAAATCAAAAAACTACAAGAGATTTAAGAAAGATAAACCTAGGGCTGCTTGCGGTATTTTCGGGATATTCGATCATCCTAATGCTGCGGTCCTGACATACTATGGACTTCATGCTCTTCAGCACCGAGGACAAGAGGCGAGCGGCATCGTTGCCTGCGAATATCGGGAAGAGAAGAAGAGGCATCACTTTAATATCGTTAAAGGGATGGGCTTGGTCACCGATGTCTTCAAGGACCAGCAAATATTGACCAAAGTGCTGCGCGGAAAATCTTCTATCGGCCATAATCGCTATTCTACTACTGGATCGGCGAATAATGACAAAAATATCCAACCGCTGATCGTTAATTACCGCAACGGTAATCTTGGCGTCGCCCACAATGGTAATTTGACCAATTTTCGGACGATCAGAAAACAGCTGCAGGATGAAGGAACGATATTCCAAACCACGTCCGATACAGAATTATTCCTTCATCTGATAGCCAGAAGCAGACAGAAGGAGCAGATCGACCAGATAAAAGAAGCGATCGATAAAGTTGAAGGAGCCTTTTGTTTACTCGTTCTGACCGACACCATGCTGGTGGCAGCGAGGGATATTCATGGTTTCCGACCTTTGGCTCTTGGTGAAAAGGATGGATGCTATGTTGTTGCTTCGGAGACATGCGCATTCGATATCATCGACGCAAAATATATCCGGGATGTTGAACCCGGTGAGATCCTGGTGATCGATAAACGTGCGGACGGAAAGGAGCAGCTTACCTCTTACCGTGTGAAAGCTGTTTCTGATCAATCCCACCATTGTATCTTTGAATATATCTACTTCTCCCGGCCGGACAGTTTCATCTTCGGTGAAAGTGTCGATAAAGTCCGCCGCAAATTAGGAAAATCCCTGGCTTTGGAATCTCCCGTTCCTCCTGAAAAGGATGAAAAGACGATCGTCATTAGCGTTCCGGACTCCAGCAATACCGCAGCACTTGGATTTGTTACGGAATCCATCAAGCAAGGGATCAATACCAAACTTGAATTAGGTCTCATCCGCAATCATTATGTCGGCAGGACGTTCATCCAGCCCGAACAGGGGATGCGTGAAATGAAGGTGAAGACGAAGTTCAACACGGTGAAAGGTGTATTGAAAGGAAAGAAACTCGTCGTTGTCGACGACTCGATCGTTCGCGGAACAACTTCAAAGCAGCTCGTTAAGTTGTTGAAAGAGGCGGGCCCCAAAGAGATCCATTTCAGAATTACATCTCCGCCAATCGTCAATTCCTGTTACTATGGTATGGACTTTCCTAACCGGGAAGACCTGATCGCTGTGAAATGCGATGAGGATATTGAAAAGATCCGGAAAGAATTGGGAGTGGACAGTATCCATTTCCTTTCTCATAAAAAGATGCTCGCGTCCGTCCCATCAGGTGAGCGTAAGGGATACTGCACTGCATGTTTTGGCGGGACCTATCCTGCTCCGATCGAAACTTCTACCGATAAGAATGATCTAGAGGCTTGATGCGGTGGCGTTCTCTTGTGTATATCGTTGTTCTGACCGTTCAGTGGCTAACTCCGCAGTCTTATATCATTAAATTCGCCGGTGATCAGGCGGATCCAGGAGCATTTCGGTCTTCAGTCCTGTCCGTAATGTCAAAATCCGCTTTTAAAGGAAAGACGGCTCTTCAATTTACATTCCATCCTTTCAAACAATCGACACGATCCGCATCCGGGGCATTTCCCTGGATGCGGTATACTGTCATTAAGTTCAATCAACAGCCGTCCGCCCAACTACTGACATCGATCTCAGGTCTTTCCGGTGTTGAATTCATCCAATTGAATAATATCTACACGATCAAATCCCTCCCGAACGACTCTGCATATCCCTCATTATGGAATCTCCGAAGAATCCGGATCAACAATCTGTGGGAAAACGGAACACTCATCAGCTCGCTTCCGACGGTGAAAGTAGGAGTGATCGATACGGGTATCGATGAGGATCATCCTGATCTGAAGAATATGATCGCCTTGAATCCGGGGGAGTCGGGAGGAGGGAAAGAGACCAACGGCATTGATGATGACGGAAATGGATTCATTGATGACTGGCGCGGATATGATTTTGTGGATGGGGAATCAAAGGATGAGGGGGATTGGAACACAAGGGATAACGATCCGATGGATGAAAATGGACATGGAACGTCTGTCTCCGGGATCATCAGCGCTCAAACGAATAACGGAATAGGAATAGCCGGTATATCACAGGCTCGACTCATGCCGCTCCGTGCATTCGGCAAAGGGGGAAATGGGACCGATATCGATATCGCTTCTGCTATCATCTATGCTGCGGACAATGGTGCCGATGTGATCAATATGAGTTTCGGCGATGTCATTCAGTCACCGTTCCTTCACGATGCCATCCGCTATGCATATTCAAAGAATGTCGTTCTGGTGGCTTCGAGCGGCAACGATGGGAGCAATTATCCACATTATCCGTCGGACTTTAGTGAAGTAATTTCAACGGGTTCCGTCGGTCAATATGATGTCCGTTCTTTCTTCTCTTCGAACAGTCCTTCACTCGATATTATGGCGCCCGGTGAACAGATCGTTACGACAACGATGGGGGGAGGTTATACCGATCAGTTTGCCGGGACATCTGCGGCTGCACCTCATGTGTCAGGTGTGGCAGCATTGATCAAAGGATTTCAAAAGAAGAAAAAAAGTGCAGATCCTTCATTCATTGAATTCAAAAACGAAGAGATCCGCGGGATTCTTTTGAACAGCGCCGATGATGCCGGTGAACCCGGATGGGATAAATTCTATGCTTCAGGAATAGTGAATGCCGAGAGAGCGCTTACCGCAGCAGCAGGATCCGTTGTTCAGGTACTCTCACCGGGACTGGACGAGAATATCTCTACCGTGAGCATTCCGGTTATTGTCAATGCCGTGTCCCCTTACATCGAAAGAGTGGATCTGTATTACGGAATAGGCGACGCACCTTCTGAGTGGATTATATTAAAGAGTGTACTTAATAGAATATTCATTCGAGACACGTTGTTTAATTGGAACGTAACTCCTTTAATACCAAATATTTATCAGCTTAGACTTGTTGTAAAAAATAGCAAAGGAAACGATGTCGAGAGCAGGCAGCGAATTGTCATTGATGGCTCATCTCCGGCAATTATCTCTTTTCGGTATAGGGATTCTGTGATCGCTTCGGACGACCATGTTGCTTTGGTAGAGGCTCGGATCGATCGAAATTCTACCGCTAATTTGTATTACAGAAAAGTTGGGGAATCGGTTTATAAGTCCATAGCTTCAGGCGGTTTGCAGTTGAACCATTCATTTGTATTGAGTTCGCATGATTTTTTGCCGAACAGTGATTATGAATTTTACTGCCTTTTTACCGAAAATTCGGGTGTCAAGCGATCGGTCCGGTTTCCCAATACCTCATTGGTAGGATTTGATCATTTTCAGTTCAGAGTGGATAATGAGAAGATACAGACCAGCGGTTTCACGAAAAAGAGTTTTGGCCTCCCTGCAGGTTTTCTGCTCAATTCTGTTCAGACCATTCAAGGTAAAAAATACGTTATTCTCAATGAATACAAAGATAACGCATTTGGAACACTGAAAGCGTATCAATTTACCGGCAGCAATTTCCAGCTCCGTGATTCGTCAATAAAAACATGGGTTCCGCGATCGTTTACTTCTTCTTCGGGCGGCAGCAAACCAATGATACTTGTTCAGGACAGGGGAACTTCCGAATTGTTACAGATTGATACGGTTTCGTTAAAATTCTTCTCTGAAACAGTTTGGGGGGATTCAACGGACGTATGGGCAAGTCAATTTGTCGATCTTAACGGTGATTCAAAGCCGGAGATCGTTGCAAGGACAAGTACTGAATATATCGTTTATCGGAATCTTGGAAATAATAAGTTCTCGATAGCGGCACATTTACCGAACCCGACAAGTCCGATGAGCGGTGAAGCGAAGAATCAATTCGGTCCGCCTCGTTCTATTGTGGGAGATTTTACTGCATCGGGAAGGCAGGAGATCATCTTTGCTGATTATGACGGCGATATCATTGCATATCGTCAATCGGCCGTGAACAGTCTTACATTCAATTTAGCCTGGGTGGATACATCGGATCTCAATGAAATGAGCGATTACATAACTGCTGGTGATTTCAATGGGGACGGTATTCAGGATTTTGCGGTTGCGGGTCACAGTGATCTCGGATGGAATCAGGACCGTGAGTATAACGTCCCGGTGTGGAATCTTCGGGTCTTCTCGCATCTGCCGACCGATAATCCGCAGAAGATAAGCAAGATCTGGGAACAGAACTTCCTGGGAGTGAGATCCGGATCCGGGTATGATAACGGAATCATCAGCGGAAAACTTAGGTCCACGGATACTCAGGATGCACTATTTATTTCCTTCAATCCTCAATTGTATGTGTTTGCCTGGGATCCCGTCCGGAAAACATTTATTTCGCGGTGGATGCATGAATCCGAAAGCAATAGTCTCATTATCGATGACTTTGACGGGGACTCCTATGCCGATCTTGGTTTTCAGTGCAACGGAAGGACAGAGTTCTGGTCCATGAACAATACGTCGGTCATTGCACCGCCGTACGGACTTTCATCGGTCCCGATAAGTTCCTCGAAGATCAGACTCCATTGGAATTCACTTTCCGCAACGAACAAGGTCTATCGCGGTACAAAAGCGGATTCGCTGTTGGTCATTGCTTCCATTTCGGGAACGGAGTGGATCGATTCAACAGTGAGCGGAAGCGTAAAATATTTCTATGCAGTCACTGCTCAGAATGTTACGGAGAGTGCATTATCAGAAAAGGTTTCTGTTATTCCACACAATGCGCCGATGATCACTTCGGTCGTGCAGTCCTCACGGGATCAATTGACCGTCGGTATTTCATTTGATGTATCGTCGTCGGACCTCTTCTCAGCATCATTCGTAGCGGATGGTTCGGCAATGAACTCTTCCTCGATCGTATGGAAATCTTCGCGGTTGCTATTGTTGACCTTTCCGCAGCCGTTCATTCCCGGCACTCATACGCTTCGTATCCGTCATTTGACCGATGCGAGCGGCATGAATGCTGATACGACAAATATATTCCCATTCACTGCTTCAATCACGGAAGAGAAAAGTTTCTTTGCCAGATCCGTTGCTATGATCTCTCCGCGGAGAATAGAAATTGTTTTCAATGAAGCGCCTGATTTCAAGACGGCTAAAGATCCGTTGAACTATCTCGTAAAGACCTCCGCCCGAACATTCTCCATCGTTTCTATCGATTCGGTCTCTCCGGTCACGATCGGATTGAATTTTGCGAGCGGCAGTACGTTAAATTCGCTGGCTTTGAGGATCGAGGCATCGCTTGATAAGAATATCACTTCTTTTATAGGAGCATCATTGAATTCCGGTAAAGGACAAGTGCTATCCATCGCGCAGGAAGCACAGAATATCGATCATGTTGCCGTCTATCCTAATCCGGCGAAGAATTCCGGAAGTGTTTCTTTTGCAAATCTTCCAAGCAACTGCAGGATCACTGTCTATTCACCGAATGGGAACAAGATCAAAGCGTTCAATGAATTGACCGGAAGGGAAGGGATCGCTTGGGACCTGCGTGATGAGCAGGGGAATATTGTTTCCACCGGAATCTATTTGTATCGTATAGAACAATTGGGTTCAGCGAATGAAATTCTCAACACAACTCTTGGAAAATTTGCGGTGATACGCTGATGCAGGACAGGATCTGGACGATATCGAATCTTCTGTCGATGAGCAGGATCGTACTGATGCTCCCGGCGGTCTATTATTTCACGGCGCCGATCACATTCCACCGGGAGATCGCGCTGCTCATCATTCTTGTGGCGGTCGCAACCGATGCATTGGATGGTTATGTCGCGCGGATCCGGAACGAGGTCTCGGAATTCGGGAAGATCATCGATCCTTTAGCGGACAAAGTGGCTGTCGGCATCGTTGTTGTAATGCTGACGATTTATGGCGATATTCCGTTGTGGTTCACGGTGACGGTGCTGTCCAGGGATGTGGTCATTTTCATCGCCGGACTCTTCATCAAGGCAAAGACCGGCATCATTCTGCCGTCATTGATGTCTGGTAAAGTGGCAGTTTCCATCCTCGCCCTGACCTTGGTTTTTCCAATCCTGAATTATCCGTCGCTGCAATGGCTGTTCGAGATATTCCAAGTGATCACGCTTGGATTATTGGGATATTCATTGGCTGTGTATGCAAAACGATTTATAGAAACATTACGCGGGCATTCCTCCGGGGATTCCCGTTCTTCATTGAATATGTAAGGAAAACACTTTGGGCTTTTTTGATTCGTTCAAATTATCACGTTTAAAAGAAGGACTCGCTAAGACACGCGACACTCTTGTGGCAAAGGTCAATCGTTTGATCTTTGCAAAAGGGAAGATCGACGATGAGTTCCTGTCCCAACTTGAGGAGATCCTCATCACCAGCGATGTCGGTGTTGAAACATCTCACCGTATCATCGACAACATCAAGAAACGGACGCGGGAACATAAGTATGAGACTCAGGAAGAGTTGAATGATCTCGTCCGCACAGAGATCACGAACGCACTGGTCAAAACGACAACACAGTATAAAGATCCGTTCGAATTTCCTTCCCACACCAAGCCGTATGTGATAATGGTCGTTGGTGTGAACGGCGTCGGAAAAACAACAACGATCGGAAAACTTGCACACAACTATAAGAATGCCGGAAAGAATGTCCTGATCGGGGCGGCGGATACATTCCGCGCCGCAGCGAATGAACAGCTTGAAGTGTGGGGGAAACGTGCAGGTGTGGAGATCATTCAGCAGCTGCATGGTTCAGATCCTGCATCCGTCGCGTTCGATACGGTGAAAGCAGCTCAATCCAGAAATGCCGATGTCGTCATCATCGATACGGCGGGACGTCTGCACACGAAGACGAATCTGATGGAAGAGTTGAAGAAGATCAAGCGCGTCATCACGAAAGTGAGCGCGGAAGCACCGCACGAAGTACTGCTCGTCTTAGATGCAACCACCGGACAGAACGCGATACAACAGGCGAAGTTATTCAACGAAGCGGTCGGTCTGACCGGACTCGTCATCACGAAACTGGACGGGACAGCGAAGGGCGGAGTGATCTTTGCCGTTAGCAATGCACTGAAAGTTCCCGTCCGTTTCATCGGTGTCGGAGAAAAGATCGACGATCTGCAGCCCTTCGATGCCGAGAAATTCGTTGAAGCGTTATTTGAGAA
>JBMOHT010000125.1:0-11714 GCA_049317705.1 Bacteroidota bacterium
TATGGAATTACAATTTATCGGCGCCGCCCAGACCGTCACCGGATCGATGCACCTTCTTCGTGTGAACGGAAAACAGATACTGCTCGACTGCGGAATGTTCCAAGGCAGACGCGCAGACACGTATGACAAGAATAAGAAATTTCCATTTGATCCCACAACGATCGATGCCGTTGTCCTCTCTCATGCGCATATCGATCATGCTGGAAATCTGCCGAATCTGGTGAAGCACGGATTCTCCGGACCGATCTTCAGCACTCCTGCCACGGCCGATCTGTGCCGCATCATGCTGTCGGACAGCGGGCACATCCAGGAAAAGGACATTGAATTCATCAATAAACGCAGGGCAAAGAAGCATCTCCCACCGATCGAACCACTCTATACCATGGAAGATGTTGAACCAATGCTGGCGCTGCTGTCTCCGATTCCGTACAGGACGGACTTTACTGTTGTTGACGGTGTTTCCGCAAAATATTTCGATGCAGGACATATCCTCGGATCGGCCTCTGTGCGATTGACGATCAACGAAGTGGGTAAAAAGACATTCCAACTTGGATTTACCGGCGATGTCGGAAGGAAGAATCTGCCGATCCTGCGCGATCCGGAGTTCATGGGGAATGTTGATGCACTCATCTGCGAAAGCACGTACGGCGGACGGCTTCATCCCTCGGCGGAAGAGTCCTCTGCAAAATTGTTGAGTGTGGTGAAACGGACGATGAACCGCGGCGGTAAGATAATTGTTCCCGCATTCAGTGTCGGCAGATCGCAGGACCTTGTCTATCAGTTGAACAATCTGAAGAACGCCGGAATGCTTCCCGATATTCCCGTCTTCGTGGACAGTCCGCTCTCGATGAAAGCGACGGAGATCTTCCGCAAGCATCCCGAATGCTTCGATGACGAGACGAACGAGATCCTTAAGAGTGACGACGATGTGTTCGGATTCGAGCGTCTGCATTTCATCCGTGACGCGGAGGAATCAAAAAAACTGAACGACCGTGAAGGGAGCTGTATGATCATCGCCGCATCCGGAATGTGTGAAGCGGGAAGGATCGTCCATCATTTGGCGAATAACATCGAGAACCCGAAGAATACTGTTTTGATCGTCGGATATCAGGCGGAACATACATTGGGCAGGAAGATCGTCGATAAGAATCCCGAGGTCTCCATCTTCGGCGAAGTGAAGAAACTGAATGCCGAAGTGGTGGTGATGAACTCGTTCAGCGCTCATGCGGACAATAATGAGCTGCTGGAATTCCTTGCTCCGTTCGATAAAAAGCAGCTGAAGAATATCTTTTTAGTGCATGGGGAGTATGTGAGTTCGCAGGCATTCTCCGCTTCGCTGGTGCATCATCACTTTCAGCATGTGGAGATACCGACGCGGCTGCAGAAGTTCGAGTTGTAGAATCTGTCAGCGATAACGGGTATAAAGCGTTATCATTCCCACGGCATGGTTGTGAGACGAGGAATTTGAAGTGATGTTCAGATTCCTCACTCGCATATTGAAATTTCCGGGCTCGTTCGGAATGACAAACCTCATTCTTTCTCCATCAGGAAAAGGTATTCCACATATTTCCCGTCGCTGTTGATCCATTCGTTCGTCCACCGCATTGTTCCCATCACATTCTTCTTATAATCGATCTCCATTGCACGGATGAGCTTTCCGCCAGTGTTGAGGATATCGTACAATTCTTCTTTTGTAGCGCGGCCGCCGGAGCTGTACGAGAGAAGGATGTAGCGCGATCGTGTCTGTTCGATGAGAGAACGGATCGAGTTCATTGCAAGAAAATTCCCGTTCTCATCCTTCCTGAATTCTTCGAAGACCGATGCAGCGACCGTGTCCCGAGAATCTTCCCGGCGGTTCACTTTCCCGAACAGCGGCGGTCTATCATTCTGAATGACGGTCGTCCAGATATGATAATAGGAATTATACCGAACTCTGCTCGGCGGCATCTTCTCGTTGTTGGAACCGTAGGGAGGATCGAAATACGCAAGATCGAATTCCGTTTCATTGACACTTTCAAAGATATCTTTTCGAATGACTCGGTTCGCACCTTCGCTGATGAAGAGTTTCGGCAGACGGAGTTTCATTTCGTTGTGTGAGCGAGGGGACCAGTCCGCTAGATACGCGGCGAAATGACCGAGTGTACTGTCCACGGAATCGAGCGCGAGGATGAGACTCGTCAGCGCCACGGCTTTCTCGATACCATCAAGACCCATCCGGTCGATCTCTTCGCGGACAGCATCGAGCTTCATAGTGTTCTTCAACTGAAACGGACGTTTCTCGCCGCTCGTTTTAGTCCCTCCGTAATGTTCGGAGAACCATCCTTCATATCCCTTCAGACCGTTCAGATGATCGATGATGTGCTGATACTCATTCGGGTCCCGCTCATTCATGAGATAAGCCGTTGCCAGTGTTTCGGACCAGACGGAACAATCGTTCGACGTGGTATTGAATCCGAGTTTCGCAAACACCTGACTCACGCGTGTTGAGCCGGAGAATCCGTCCAGCACATTCGTGATCTTCAGCGGAGCAATGATATCGACGATGGAAGGAAGGATCTTCAGTTTCGAACCGGCGTACTTTATCCCTTCGGTCTCAGGAACAGCGCGTTGTGCTGCGGTATGTGAAGGGAATTCGACGTTCATAGAGTGATACATTCTATTAAAATCGAGGAAGAGACGCAATACGGAGGCGGGTGAATGCTGAGGAGTTCGTAGGATGCAGGATATTGGATGCTGGATTACGTTTTTGTTGTTGAACATTTTTCGCGGAGGGTAGCTTTTCCAATATGGATCCTTCGACTCGTCCCGACAAGAAACATCGGGACTCGCTCAGGATGACTAATTGGTTTTTATTTGTGTTTATTGGTGTTATTCGTGGAGTGCTGTTCGACTGATGTACAATTATTTTACGAATGGGTCTGACCATTTTGTGTCCGTGTAGACATTCGTTCCGGCGAGAGTGCGGATGAATGCGATGAGCGCATCCTTTTCCTGCTGTGTGAGATTGAGATTCTGCGGATTGCCTGCGGGGCGAAGACGCGGATCGAGATTCGTATTTCCCGCAGGATTGATCTTATTGTAATGATTGATTACGGTGATCAACTGGTTCGACAAACCGATGTGCATGAACGGTCCATTGCTGGTGCCGTCCGTTTTCACCACATCACGCAGACTCGGCGCGCGGGTGACGATCTGATCGGTCCCGCCGGAGAACGAGCCGATGACACCGTTGTTCAATGTTCGCGGATCGATATCGAATTCGGGTCCCGCATGACACCCGGCGCAGCCCGCGCCGCCGGCGATCCTGGTCCCGGTGCCGTCGAATTGGGGCGGAGCGAAGAAAAGATTCTTCCCGTCATTCTCGAGCATGGAAAAATTTGCGAACGGCGCCTGATCATTTCCTGTTACCGCGCGACCGGCATCATATTTTGAGTCGAAGGACTGAATGCTTCGGATGAACTGCGCGATGCACTCTTGCATCCTTGCCTCGGTGATGACCGCATCGCCGTAGACGGTGGTGAACAATTCTTTGTAGTAATCCAACGCCTGCAGTTTTGTGATGAGATCGTTCAACGAAGGATCACCGTCCGCTCCGCTGAATCCCATCTCTTTATGGTCCTGCATCGGCCGCGTGGTCTGGTTCTCGAGCGATGAAGCACGTTCATCCCAGAAGAATTTCACTTCATTGGCGAACCGTGAATTGATAAGACGCATCGAGTGGCGTCCCGTAGTGCCGTTCACCCCGATGCTTGCCATAGCAGTGTCGCCGAACGCAAATTTCTGAACGTGGCACGAAGCGCATGCGATGGTGTTATTTGTGGAGAGATGTTTGTCATAGAACAGCACTCTGCCGAGCGTTGCTTTGGCATTGGTGATAACATTCCCGCCGGTATTGTCCTTGGTGATGTATGTCGGAATGGTCTGCGCGGCATAATTCGGCAGCGCATTCATATTGATGGCCGAACCGAACACTTTTGTGAGTGTCTCGGATGCCGGAAGTGCCGATGCCGAAGTGGATGTTTCATCTTTCGTACATGCAGCAAGGAACAGCAGTGAGAGAAACAGTGCGGCGCGGAGTGTGATCGTCATTTGAATACCGAATTGTGAATGATGAATGAATGTGCCTATGATACTTTATACGACAAAAAATCGGACTTCCTTCGCCGGTATCAAAAATATTTTTAAGACCAACAGACCGCTGCTACGGAGTCAGGGATACATTCTTATCACAGTAGTAAAAATTAGATCGCCCCTGACGGGGCGAATAATGAATAGTATTTTCAATAAGAAGAAATTAGCGCGGACGATGTTCTTTCGGTGAAAAGATCTCTGCAAGTTCGCGGGACAAAGCGTTGAAATCATTCATCTGATCGGGACGGCAGATATTCCGGATGCCCGAAAAATGATCGACGTGTGCGTGTTCAACACGACGCTGCACGACGACGATACGTTCGACCAAAGAGTCTTCGCGTGCCTGATCGGGGAAAGGGAGCAGAGAGAAGAGTTCACGTTTTAACTGCATGATCTCTTCATCAGTGGCATGCATCGTCTTTTGATGCTGTTCGATCAATGCATCATACCGGTCGATCTGTTCCTTATTAAAATGAAGACGCTCGATCACAAGGCGCTTCGGTCCTTCACCATTTCTGCCGCCATCCGGACGGGGCGGTTTGTTGAGAAGCAGGAATGAGATGATGCCGACATTCATTAAAAAAAGGACAGCAACAGCGATGGTTAGGAGTTTTGTCTTATTCATAAAGATCATTCGATGATGCTAGATTCATTTCAGATGCTAGATTCTGGATGCCGGATGAACCGTTCTTTTTTTCAAAAAAAGAAGAGATCACTACCATATTGATAATAGCCAGTGCAAGCAGGGATGAGAAGACGGCGAAGCGGAGTTTCCTGCTTGCCAAAGTGCGTGACGCGATCCGCTGTTCGATCCTGGTGTAGAGGAACGGAGGCGTATCGACAGGTCGGATCGTCTGTAATTTATTCAGTTCGGTATCAATGTTCATCGTCGTCTTCATAGTTATACGATAATTATTATTATTTCCTTCGCTCCATCATGGAGGAAAGTGATTGTTTCGCGCGTTGGAACAATGATTCCAGTGCTTTTGGCGTGATATTCATGATCTCCGCCGTCTCTTTTTGTGAACGGTCCTCGATCTTCATCAGGATAATGGCGGTCCGCTGCTTCTCGGGAAGTTTGTCGATGTACGAGAAGAGCAGTTCCAGTCCTTCTTTATCCTCGAGCAATATGCCGGGATGATCGAAATGTCCCGGGTCCAATTCTGTTCCGGACTCGTCCGAGCCGAAGAGGGAAGTGATGAACGCAAAACGTTTTTGCGTCTTTCTTGCCTTGATGAAATCGAGGTTGTGATTGATGGTGACGCGGTAGATCCAGGTCTTGAGGGATGAAAGCGAATCATCGTGTTCATGCAGGTGATCGTGGATCTTCACGAACACTTCCTGAGTGATGTCCTGTGCATCCTCGGTGTTATGAACGTACTGCAGCGAAAGATTATAGACGAGGTTCTTATATTCTTCGTAGACTTCCCGGAACGAACGGCTGTCAGTCATCAGTTGATGTCTAAGTATGAGATCATAAGGGAAGGATTATTTTTTCCGCTGCTGAAGGTTCTTTTCGTACCGGGCGATCCAGTCTTTCACCGTCATCTTGCCTGCCAATTTTCCAATGAGTGCGAACGGTATCTGATCCATTTTTTTAAAACGGACGCAACCTTTTCCCATGTCGAGTTTTCCGATGCCTGCTTTTGTGTATTCCAGTGTGAACCATTCCAATAATTTCTTATCCGCGTAGAGTCCGAGATGGTGGAGGACGATGAAGTTCTTCTGCGATCCGAGATTCATGAACGGAAGCATGTGTTGCGGATTCACGTGATAACCGGCGGGATAGATGGAATGCGGAACATAATATCCCAGCATGCCGTAGGTGATCCCTTCTTTAAATCCTTTCGGCAGATGTTTCACGATCTGACGCTGCAGTTCCTTCATTGCCGCTTTCCTGTCATCGGGAAGGGCGTCGAGATATTCCTTTGGAGTAGAGGCTTTGGACTTCATCGTTTCGCCGTCATGTATTGGTAACGTTCTTTTCCGATCCGTGCAATTTTTTTGGCTGTGAACACCGCGTATCAGTGATATTTGTGATGCGCAAAGTAATAAAGTTCTCCGCGAGGAGCAAATGAACAGAACATCAGGAATGAAAAGTGTCCATTGCTGATCGACCTTCATTTTAATATTATTTCCTAAGTCAACGGGAGGGAATCGCAATGAAAACATTGTTGCTCGTACTGTTTGGTCTATTGACCGGAATTACGTTCGCTCAAAAAGCCGGCAGCCACGAACTCTCGCTCGGATTCGGCATGCAATTCCCGAATGAGAAATCACCGTTGAATATTCCGGGAGATAAACCGCTTCCGTCGACGGTCACCGGCAACGCTGCCTACCGCGTGTATCTTTCGGAGCTGGTGGCAGTTGGAGTCCGCGGAACCATCACGTCGATGAAACTGGGGAGCTATTTGATCGTGCAGGGAGTCTCTTCTGCGGTGAGCAAGTCAGATTTCAGTCTCAGCGAGATGAACGCAGGACTGGAATCGCAGATCTATCTGTCATCCCGCGGGCATATCCGTCCGTATCTTTCACTGCAGCTTCTGTACGCCGAGGAGAATCTTACGAGCAGCACAGTGGGGAAATTGAAAGGACAAGGATTCCTTGCAGGCGGTGGTCCGGGAGTACGGTTAAAAGTATCGGAATCCGTGCTCGTTTACGCCGAGGCGTTTTATCTTACAGGCTCAGCTGAATGGAAACAGAAACCATTCGGCAATTCCACCGGCACGGAATTCGATCCGTCCAACATCCGTACTCAGTTGAACATTTCCTTCCTAATAAAGTGATCAGATCAGTTGTCGGACACCTTCAAGGTGTCCGACAACTTTTATGTTACAATTCATACTCCACGCCGAAGATCGGCAATAGATTCCACTGATAGATCGTATCCTGCTTTCCTTTTTTCTCATTCCAAAAATAACTCGCGACATTCTTTTGATCATACACATTCCATGCACTGAGATAGACAACAAGATTGGAATTCTCGAAATGGAACCGTTTATCGAACCGGACATTCAGTGAATGATAGGCGGGATACCGTTCTCCGTTGATATGCGTCGGATCGAGAACTGCCCGTTTTTCCACCGCAGAACGTGTCAGATCAAGAGGTGTGTAAGGAGTTCCTCCGGCAAAGATCCACCGTGCGCTGAATTCCCATTCGGCATTCGGTTTATATCCGCCTTCAATGCTGACGATCATCTGATTATCGAAAACGCGTCTTCGCCAGACACCATCCGCCCCTTGATACTCGGTGCGGAACAGTGTTACACTCGCGAGCCCGTAAAGATCCTGAGCCAGTTTTTTCTGCAGTGTCAGTTCAACACCGCGGGAACGCGCCTTGCCGCTGTTCAGCAGTTGTCCGTGAGCGAAGTAGAGTCCACCGCGATAGAACATCTCGTCCACCAGAAAGAGCGACGGGTCGGACGGATCGACGGGAAAATCATAGTATTCCTTTTGATAGACCTCCGCGGTGAATTTCGTCTCTTCGTTCAGCAGATGATCCACGCCGGCGATGTAGTGGACGGCGTACGCATCCCGAAGATCCTTATTCCGCGCATCCTGTGAAAGGAGAGAGAGCGGCATATTCTGATAGAACATACCTGAGGACATGTTAAATGTGGTGACATCGCTCAGCGCAAGGGAGAGCGATGCGCGCGGAGAGACGGTCATCCGGTCGTTGTAGGAAAAATAATCCGTTCGTGTGCCGACGGTGAATGTCAGCGCAGAAAACGGATGGACGATGTAGGTGATGAATGCGCCGAGTTTTGCAGCGTTGATCTTGTTGTTGTTCACTGTTGCCGGAGAAGAATCCCCGACGGCACTGGTGAAACTGCCGAATGCATTGTCATAGTGCTCGACCAGTTGTTTCGCTTCGATGCCGAATTCCAATGAATGTACATCCGACAAACGGAGACGGTTACTGTTGCGCAGCGAGACGGCTGTCTGCGTTGAATGATTCTTCACCATCGGCAGACCGGTATTCGTTTCGAAGAAATCCTCTGAAGCTTTCGTCGACTGAACACCGAGCGACGTGTTCGAGTAGAAGTCGCTGCTCCACAGCGCACGCCAGACGAGTCCGCCTGCATTCTGGTAGATGTCCTGATTTCCGTAGAAGAGCATATCGTTCTCTTCTGCAACGGTGCGGTCGGGATCATTGTGATCGTCACCGCCCAAAAACACGAGACTCAATTTGTGCTGCGGTGATACATCATAGACGATCTTAGCCTGCACATCACCGTATTTCGGAGCCACTGTCGTGCCGATGTCGAACATCTTCACTACGTAATCGAGATAACTTCTGCGGACCGATACCAAGAATGAACCGTGTTCGCTGAGCGGCCCTTCAACGACACCGCCGAATCCCATCACATTCAGGTCGAGCTGTCCTTCGAAGTTCTCTCGGTTCCCTTCGCGCATGGACATCTGCAACACGGAAGAAAGTTTATCGCCGTGACTCGCAGAGAATCCGCCCGCGGCAAAATTCACTTCGTCGATCAGGTCGATGTTCACCATGCCGATCGGTCCGCCGGTCGCTCCCTGCGTGGGAAAATGATTGATGTTCTGTATCTCGATACCGTCGAGGAAGAATGCGTTCTCGAGCGGACTGCCGCCGCGGACGATAAGACTGTTTGACTGATCGTTCACTTTGGCCAGACTCGGCAGGCCCATGATCACACGACTGATGTCGCCTCCCGAACCCGGTGCACGGCGGATCTCCTCTGCGCTGAGTGAGGTGATGCTGACGGGTTGAACATCGTTCGTATGGAAATATCCTGCAGTGACGACCACCTGATCGCTTTCCACCGTCTGTTCGGAGAGTTCGCCGTTGACCGTTGTCGTGCGCTGCGAACGGATGATGATGTCCGTCTTGGTGACAGTGCCGTATCCGAGCATGCGGAACTGCACGGAATAATTTCCGACAGGAATATTTTTGATCACGAATCTTCCGTCCGGATCGGTCACGGCGCCGAGCGAAGTATTCATGACGATGATATTCGCGCCGACAAGCGGGGAGCGGGTGGCTTGATCGAGTGCGGTTCCTTCAACCGTTCCTGTGTATTGCGGCTGAGAGAAAAGAATGCGTGAACAAAGGATAATGAGTGATACAACGATGCGTTTCATGATATGACCCTGTGATGTTTGAAAAAAGTCACAACAAGGGAAAGCGTTGTGAATAATTACACCACAAAGTTACATCGTTTGAGGAGAGATTGCGCTTGAACCGATGGGTTTGAACTGGGGATTGAGGTTCAATCCCGTCGGGATGGACTGAATCTCTGACTTTCGCAAAGCCCCAAGGGGGCAAGTCGCCAAGACGCAAAGAGATTATTTAATTTTCTTAGCGACTTTGCGCCTTGGCGAGATGTTATAGTCAGTTCAAATAGCTGGGATAATTATTACAGATCGCCGACAACACTGACCAATCGCTGCCATAATTCACTTCCGTTATCGCCGTTGGTCATGATGACGATTCCTGTTCCGTTCTGAGGATCGAACTGCGAATAACAGCGGAATCCCGTCTGATTGGAGCCGCTGTGATAGACAATGTTAGCCGTGATGGTAGAATCAATCGCCCAGCCAAGTCCGCGGTAAGAAAAGAGTCCCATCGCTTTGCCCGGTCTCTCGGTCACTTCACGAATATCAGAACGGAGTTGATGGGTGAGCATCTCTTTCCGCATCGATGCGGAGAGCAATGTTCCCGGTTTCATGAGTTCGATGATGATCTTCGCATACTCATCCGGTGTGGTGTAGAGAGTATAGGCAGCATTGCCGCGAAGATATCTGCTCCGTTCATTATTCTTTCCGGCAGCATCGTGTCCTGTAGAAATGAAAGGCGCCAATTGTTCGGTCCAGACAAAACTTGTGCGTGACAACGAAAGCTTATCGAACAGCATCCGTTTGGCAAGCGATGCGAGCGGTTCATTCATGATATGTTCTACCACTCTCTGAAGATAGAACATCCCTTCGCCGGAATAACTGAACTTTGTTCCTGGTTTGAAATACAGCGGGATGGGTGCATTCCGTTCATCCCCCGCTTTGCGCCAGTTCGGCATGCCGCTCGTATGGGTCAGCACCATCCGCGCGGTGATCTGTTTCGCGTATGATTCGTCCGCGGAGACGAACTGTTCCGGCAGATACTGATTGAGCGGTTTGTCCAATTCCAATTTCTTTTGATCGACGAGCTGCAGAACGACGAATGAAAAGACCGGTTTGCTCATGGAGCATGCTTCGAACATGGTCCCGGTCGTTGCGGCGGTCTTCAATGATTCGTCCGAAACGCCGAATGCCTTTGACCAAGCGACAGCATTGTCTTTGATGATGCTGATGGATACTCCGGGGACATGCAGTTCTTTCATCGCTTCCGACGTACGTCGTTCAAGCTGCTGAATGACGTCTGAAAGTTCATGGGGAGCATTCAATGAATTCTTATCGATGGCGAGAAGCGATGTGTATGCACTCCAGCGGACGTTCAGATCGCTGTCCGACAATAGACGGACCAATTCTTTTGCCGATGACGAGGCTTTCTTTTTATATTTTCCGAGAGCGATAGCAGAACACCAGCGGACATCGCTTTTTGTATCACTCAAAGACTGTGTGAGCGCGGGAATTGCCTGAGTCCCTTTCGGCGCGATCTTTCCGAGAGCGATCGCGGAGCAGGTGCGGACATCGGCACTGCTGTCCGACAGCGAGCGGATGAGCGGAGCGACCGATGATTCTCCGTAGCGGACGATCTGATTGATTGCATCGCCGTGGACGAACGGATCGGCGGATGAGAATTGGCCAATGAGTGATGCGATATTTTTTTCGTCCGTTAGATTTGAATTCTGTGCATCGAGGTGAACGAACAATGTGAACAAAAAACTCAGAACAATGATCGATGTTTTCATAATAGTGATCCGTGTTTTGTGAAAAGCGGAAGGGGAAAATATCCAAATATTGTCATTCCGAAACCCGCTCTCAATTTCATTGTGCGGGGTGAGGAATCTGAGATTAGCATCAGATTTCCCCGCCTGACCGACACCATTATTTCATGGTCAGTCGGGCAGGTCATCCCGACGTCCTATGCAAAATCAGCAAACATCGGGATTCGAAATGACAATCCGGCGTAATTACCTATATATCTTCGTGCAGAGCGTGGTTTTTCCCAATTCTTTTTCGAACGAAAAGATGATCGGCAGTCCGCCGGTGTGGATGAAGATGACGGGAATGTTCCTGTCGATGATGTTCTTTTCCGTCAGATCCATCAGCGCGGACATGACCTTTCCTGTGTACACCGGGTCGAGAAGGATCCCTTCCAGTTCCGCGCAGAGACGGATCGCCTGTTCGCTTTCGTTTGTGATCACCCCGTATTCGGAATGATAGCGGTCATAACATTCGATCGGTAACCGTTCTGTGTCATTCTGAATGTTCAGCAGAGCAGCGCTTTCCTTCAGCAGCTCTTTTGTTCTCTGTGTTATTCCTTCAACCGATCTCGAAACGCTGATGCCGATCACCCGAGCCTGCGGAATGTATAGAGAGCAACCGAGAATGGTCCCTGCAAATGTTCCGCAGGAACCGATGGCGGTAATGATCTGCACCGGTCC
>JBMOHT010000126.1:0-11671 GCA_049317705.1 Bacteroidota bacterium
AAGAATCTTTTTTACAACACTCCTGCCCGCCGTCAGTTCCTGAAATCGAACAATACCGAGTTCAAACATATCTACGATACCATCCAGCGTCTTGCACTGTCGAAACCGGAGATCGCACTGGAATTCGTCAGCGATGATGATACGATCCTTGCGCTTCCTTCACAGAGACTCGAGGATCGATTGAAGACGCTCTTCGGTGACCGTCACTTTGCGACGCTGATCCCGGTGAGTGAGGCAACGGAACTTCTGACCATATCGGGTTTCATCGGCAAACCGGATTTTGCACGAAAGTCCAAGGTCGATCAGTATATCTTTTTGAACAATCGCTTCATCATCAGCCGATCGATCAATCATGCCGTTTTTTCCGGTTATGAACATCTGGTGGAGAAAGGAAATTTCCCGTTCTTCCTTCTGTTCATCGAACTCGATCCGCACAAAGTGGATGTGAACGTTCATCCTTCCAAGATGGAAGTAAAATTTGCGGATGAACAAAGTATCTACCGTATCGTTATTTCCGTGATCCGCAAAGCGCTCGGCGGCAGTGACATCACGCCGACGGTCGAGTTCCAGAGAAACCCCGGAGATTTTTCAGGACTGCGTCATGCAGCCATCCCGCGATTCTATTCGAATATTCCCGGAGTAACAACACCGCCGTTCGATTTCAATGCGACATTCCCAAAACAGTCCGCGGAGAATGATGAGATCCCGTTCGATCTGAATTCAAAACTTGATCAGATCTTTGCGAAAACTCCTGCCGCTGACCTCAACGCGCCAGAAGACACCGCAACACAGTTTCAGCACGGCACACGGGACAGTGAAGCTCACGAAGGGAAAGGGATCTGGCAGCTGCATAACAAATATATCCTCACACAGATCCGCTCAGGATTGATGATCATCGATCAGCATGTCGCTCACGAGCGTATCCTGTATGAACGAGCATTAACACGGATGGACAATGCTGTTCCATCGTCGCAGCAGTTGCTCTTCCCGCAGACCGTCCAATTGCCGTCCGGCGATTATTCGCTGACGATGGATCTGTTGCCGTTCCTGAACACCATTGGATTCGAAACGAAACCGTTCGGAAAGAATACGATCGTGCTGGAAGGGGTCCCGCCTGAAGTAAAAGCCGGAACGGAAGCGAACATCCTTCAGGAGATCCTCGATGAGTTCAAGAATAATCAGCTCCGTGTGAAGCTCGAAGCCCGGGATAACATCGCAAAGTCGTTTTCCTGCAAAGCTGCCATCAAAGCGGGGGAGCGCCTCTCGGAAACTGAAATGCGTTCGCTCATCGATCAATTATTTGCCACATCCATGCCGTACGTCTGTCCCCACGGACGGCCGGTCCTAATAAAATTATCACTGGCGGAACTCGATCGCCGATTCTTCAGGACGTAAAATGAAAATCATTACCGTACACTGTGTTTCAAAACCTGAACGCAGGTCCGATCTTATTGCGCTCGGCACAAGTATGGTCAAACCTTCCCGTGCCGAAGAAGGATGCATCCATTACAGTTTCTATCACGATCTGAACGAAGAGAACCGGTTCTTCTTCTATGAAGAATGGAAGGACCAGGCATCTATCGATCTGCATAATGCCACGAAGCATTTTTTGGAATTTCAGCCGAAATTCAAAGAGATGATCGTAAGCGATGCAGTCGTTACCGTTCATAATGCCGGCTAATTCATGATCTGACCAGGACCGATCACAATTCGGATGGCCAGTTCTATCACGATCAAACATATCGGAGATCCATCAATGGCGACATTCAATGACCCGCAGGCATCGAAGGATGCGACGGAGAAATTCAAAATTTCGGCCGCTGCTTCCAAGGTCAGAAACGTAAAGTTCACCACGGTCAGCGGTGAAGGGGTGGAACTACTCTACACACCGGAAGACGTGAAAGAGATCAATTACCTTTCGGATATCGGCTATCCAGGCGAATTCCCCTACACTCGTGGGATCCACAACACCGGATACCGCGGCAAATTATGGACAATGCGCCAGTTTGCAGGATTCGGAACTCCAGAGGATACCAATCAGCGATTCAAATATCTTCTTGAACACGGTCAGACAGGTCTTTCCACTGCCTTTGACCTTCCCACATTGATGGGACGGGATGCGGATGATCCTCTTTCCGAGGGGGAAGTGGGGATTTGCGGAGTTTCAGTGAGTTCGTTGGCCGATATGGAAATTCTTTTCGCAGGGATTCCTCTCGAAAAAGTTACTACGTCCATGACCATTAATGCTCCTGCAGCGATGATCCTTGCAATGTATATCGCTGTCGGGGAAAAACAGGGACTCAAATCGAACGTACTTCGCGGGACCATTCAGAACGACATTCTCAAAGAATACATCGCTCAGAAAGAATGGATCTATCCGCCGCAACCGTCGATGCGGATCATCACGGATATGTTTCAATACTGCTCGAAAGAACTTCCACAATTCAACCCTATCTCTGTATCCGGTTATCACATACGGGAAGCAGGTTCAACCTCAGTCCAGGAGCTTGCGTTCACATTAGCTGATGGTTTTGCGTACATCGAAGCAGGCATCGCGGCAGGATTGGATGTTGATGAATTCGCTCCGCGCATCTCTTACTTCTTCAATTCCCATCTGGATTTCTTCGAAGAGATCGCAAAATTCAGAGCAGCACGTCGGATCTACGCAAAACGGATGCGGTATAAATATGGCGCAAAGAATCCTAAATCGTGGACTCTGCGCTTCCATACTCAAACGGCCGGATGTACCCTAACCGCTCAACAACCTGAAAATAACATCGTCCGTACGGCAATTCAGGCTTTAGCAGGTGTTTTGGGCGGGACTCAGTCACTTCATACCAATTCCATGGACGAAACCCTTGCTTTGCCGTCCGATAAAGCAGTGAAGATCGCTTTGCGGACCCAGCAGATCATAGCGGATGAGACCGGTGTAACGAATATGGTCGATCCATTGGGGGGCAGTTACTTTGTTGAAGCATTGACCACCAAGATGGAAGAGGGAGCCGAACGGTATTTTGAGAAGATCGAGATGCTCGGAGGTGTTATTCCTGCAATTGAGCAGGGATTCTTCCAGCGCGAGATCGCCGAAGCCGCATACCGGTATCAGCGTGAACTGGATACGAAGGACAAGATCATCGTGGGAGTGAATCAATATATCGAAGAGGATGAGAAGATCGATATCCCGATCCTCGCTATCTCGCCGGATGTTGAGATCAAGCAAAAGAAGCGTCTTGCAGAACTGAAACAGAGCAGGAACCAGTCCGCGGTCGAACAATCATTGAACGCTCTGAAACAGGCAGCCGTTGACGGTTCCAATCTGATGCCGCATCTGCTCCAGGCATCGCGAAATTATGTCACTGTCGGTGAAATGTGTAATTCTTTGGTCGAGCATTTTGGTCTGTACGAAGAAGTGGCTGTCTTTTAAATTACGGGTATAAAAACAACAAAAAGGGGAAGCAAAATGCTTCCCCTTTTTTATTTTACAAAAACGTAATTTATTGGGTTGCTTGAGCGTATTGTCATTCCCGTCCCGAAGGGATCCCTTTGGGAAATGTCTTGTCGGGAATCCATTTTTTTAAGAACGATTATTGCAGGTCCTGTATCCAAGCATCAACAATGGTGAGTTCCTGTTCCTGAAGGATCTTGTTCTCCACAAGTGTTCGGTAGCAGCGCAGCAGGTTCTCCGAAAGATTCTCAACTCCGCTCTTTAATTCGACATTGGTAAGATACTGGATGATCTTTTTATCATTCAAATATCCACTGATCTCATCCTGGAAATCACGGATCAAACTGTGTTCATTCCTGTCTTGATATACCGAAGAATTCCCGAAACTAAGGTGCCCGCCGATCGTCCAGAGAAGCCGCTGTGCGATATAACTTCTGAAGATATCGGTCATGCGGAATGAACACGTGGAGGGGAGATACAGCAACGGAAATACTTCCTTGAACCAGACAGTATTTTGTGAATTGAACGGGCACCACGAATACTGGTCCAAAACGATATTACTGTCACGCTGGTCGAAGTCCAATTCCTTATTGATCACAAGGCGATAAACTGCATCGACATCAGGATTCTTGTCCGCAAGATACTGTTGGACCGGACTGTAGACACTCTTCTTTCCGCCGACTGCAGGAACTTCGGTGGTGACGAGATCGAGCGGAAAACCGCGCGGCCACACATGGTCTTTCGTGAAGTATTTATACACATTCACCCAGCCGATATGGGAAATAAGCTGACCGGAGATCTCCGGAGAGAAATTGAATCCATAATTCTTCAAAGGATAATTATCATCATCGGTCTCTAAGATCACTTCGGCGTTGTTCTTGATCGCGAGCAGATAACCGATATTCTTGCGGGTGTAATGGTTGAAGGGAAGGACCGTCGCTGTCCTGAAATTCAGTTCCGATTGCTGATCGGCGGAATAATATCCTCCCGGAAAACGCTGTTCATTCTGAAAGACCGCAAATAATTCGCTCAGTTCAGGCTTTGTTTTCTTATCGCCGATGACGATGAATTCAACATTGTTTCTCGAACAGAGTTCTCCGTATTCCCGAAGGGCTTTGTTCAGCGAACCAATGGTGGTAATGATGAGTGATGTTTTAGCTAAGGCCATAATTTTTCAATGTTTTACAGTAATTGATGAAAAAAATAATTAAATTTAGCGTAAGAACAAAACTTTGGAGGCATTATTCTCACCGGAATGTATTATAACCATTGGGCGATCGTCATCCCGATGGCGAATGAAGAACAAGATTTCCAGCCGTTCATCGAACGGATGAACTTTGTGCTGGATACATTGAATCCTGGTAAGGTCTTTTTTATTGTTGATTCTGTCTCGAAGGACAGAACATACGAATTATGTCTGGAGCTGCAGAAGACGAATAACCGTTACGAGACTGTCTGGTGCCCACAGAACAGGAATGTTGTCGATGCCTACATCAACGGACTCCGCGTTGCCTACGATGCCGGTTATGACATTATCATTGAAATGGATGCCGGATTATCGCATGATCCGCGTGCGATACCGATGTTCCTTCGCGTGTTGAATGAAGGGAACGAATGCGCGTTCGGCAGCCGGTTCATCAACGGAGGTTCGATCCACGGTTCACCATGGAATCGGTGGTTCTTATCCAGAGCGGGAACATTGCTTGCCAATATGCTGCTTGGGACGAAACTGAAGGATATGACCTCGGGATTCCAGGGATTCCACCGAGAAGTGGTAGGACGATTCATCAACTACCCGTTCAAATCTAAAGCGCATTTCTATCAGACGGAGCTTCGGTACCTGCTCCGCAACAGACGCATAGCTGAGATTCCGATCCATTATGTAGCGCCTTCACCTCGCGTCTCATCGAATTCTATCAAAAATTCTGTCTCGACTCTGCTCCATTATTTCATTCGACGGTTACAATTTCGGTCTGTGGAATTATAATCCATGAGTGAAAAAGTCGTTGTTACTGGAGCGTCAGGACACATTGGTTTCCATGTCGCACACGAATTGTGCAGACAGGGATATGAAGTTCATCTTCTCATCCGTTCCGAGAATGTGAATGTCGAACGGCTCTGTTCCGCCGGGGCTGTTGTTCATCTTGTCGACCTTTTTCAACCCGGAACATTCCGTGAAGTGCTTCAAAATGCATCTGCACTCTTTCATCTCGCTGCTGAGAATACCACCGACACTTCCGACGAATCCCGCGTCATAAAAAACAGTCTTGATCTTACCCGCTCCGTTCTTACAGCCGCCGTCGATGCGGGGATCAACACTATCATCTATACAAGTTCAGTAGTCGTCCTCGGACGCTCTTCAGATCCGAATATTCTTATCACCGAAAAGGATAAGAATGCGTATGCGGAGAGTCCGTATGTGAAAGGGAAGATGCTGGCGGAAGATTTTTGTGAATCACTCATAAACAAAGGGATCGATATACGCCGGATCTATCCCTCCTGGGTCGTCGGCTCACAAAATGCAAAATTGACCCCGCCGCATGGGATCATTCAAAAGGCGATGCTCAATGGACAGCCGTTCTATTTTGACGGAGGTATCTCGATCGCGGAAGTACATGAAGTAGCAAAGGCTCATATCGCAGCGTGGAAGATCGGAAGACCGCGTTCCCAATATGTGCTCGGCGGTGCCAATATCACCTTCAAAGAACTCTACACGCATCTTGCGTTGATCAACCGCCGTTCACTTCCGACCGTCAATATCCCGAAGTGGTTCATCTATCTCGGATCGGTCGCAGCAAAAGTTGTGTTAGGAAAACGTTCACCGATCGACCCCCAATACGTTCAATCCATTATCGGTCGGTACAGCTGGTATGATTCTTCAACCGCAGAAAAAGAATTGCATTATAAAATTCCGGCGGTCAGCGAAACGCTTCAGCAGGGTTCGAATGAGGTGCGATATCATGTATCGGGACTTGCAAACGTCATTCAGTATCGCGCATCAGAGAAACTTGTTCGGACGAAGTATGCTGATGATGATATCCTTTTGGTGACAGGATTTCCGGGCTGGCTCGCAAACCGTATGGTGGATGTTTTCATGAACGGCGATCATGACGGGAAGTATGCCATCGATCGAAAAGTACGGCTGCTTGTTCAGCCGTCGTTCAAACACTTCCGGTTTGACCTGCCGAAGAATTTTGAGATCGTCTACGGAGATCTGAAGGAAAAGCAAAGCATCGCTTCTGCACTCAACGGTGTGAAAGCGGTCTATCATTGTGCGGGAGTCATTTATCCGCCGAAGATCCAAACGTTGTATGATGTGAACTGGACGGGGACGAAGAATCTCGTCGATGCCTGTATCGAGAACGGCGTGAAGCGGATCATCTATATGGGAACGGACAGCATCTGCGGATTCGGCCGCGGCAAGAAGGTGTTCGACGAGAATGAAAAAGCGCATCCGTACAAGAATTATGGAATGAGCAAATATCTTGCGGAACAATACATCCTGCAAAAAACGAAGGACGGTTTTATCGATGGAACGTCACTGCGCGGTTTTTGGTTCTTCGGTCCGCATATGCCCCTGCGGAATCAAAGTCTGATCCTTATGATGAAATGGAAACGGCAGATAATTTTTGGGGACGGAAAGAATATCCGCAGTCTCACGCATATTGATAATGTGATCCAGGCATTCATCAAAAGCGAGAAGAGCAGCAGCACCATCGGAAAATGGTACTGGATGTCCGACAAGGATCATCAGACCACGATCGATCAGATCTTTCAAACCATGGCAGAGAAAATGGGATTGAATTACAAGCCGATCTATATCCCAAAATTCATTTGCGAATTGCTCTCTGTAGCGGATATCCTTCTCGGACAATTCGGCATTTTGAATGCAACGATCCATGCGGCAGGTAAATTCCACAAGGACATTGCCGGCGGCCATACGTCCGCCAAACGTGATTTTGATCTTGAACCGATCGGAACGTTCGATCATTTTTTGGATGATATCGGACACTTCTACAAAAAACCATGAATGCACAATGGCTCACATACTTTGAACGGTCAGGACTCACCGGTTCTCCGCGGTACGAAGAATCGATGAAATATTTCCGTCAGTTCTCAACGAAGACCCCATATGCGAAGATGTTCAGTATCGGAACATCTCCGCAAGGACGTTCCATTGAATGTCTGGTGATCTCGATGGATAAAGAGTTCACTCCCGAAAAAGCGAAGAAGAGCGGCAAAGCGGTCGTACTGATCCAAAACGGGATCCATGCCGGAGAGATCGAAGGGAAGGATGCGTGGATGATCCTGTTGCGTGAGATCCTTGTAACGAAAGAAAAATTCCATCTCTTGGATAATATCATTCTGCTGGTCATTCCGATCTTGAGTGTTGACGGACATGAACGCATCAGCAGATTCAACCGTCCGAACCAGAACGGTCCCGAAGAGATGGGATGGAGAACGAACAGCTGGAATTTGAATCTGAACCGCGACTACATGAAAGCGGATACTCCCGAGATCCGCGCGTTCCTGAAATTGTTCACTGCATGGCTGCCGGATCTGTTCATTGATAATCACACGACGAACGGTGCGGACTATCAGTATCATATCACGTACGCGCTGGAAAAAAATAAAAATATCGATCCGAAACTAGCGCAGTGGGGAACGAAAAAATTCCTTCCGTTCGTCCTTGGAGAGGTTGAGCAGAAGGGATTCCTGACAGCTCCGTATATTGAATTCAGAGATGGGACTATTGAAAGCGGTATAGAGGATTCTCCTGCGCCGCCGAGGTTATCCACCGGGTATACGGCTGCACAGAACCGCCTCGGACTTCTTGTCGAAACGCATTCGCTGAAGCCGTATGAGAACCGTGTCCGTTCTACATATGCAATGAATGTTGCGGCACTTGAATTGGTCCATCGTGAATACAAGTCGCTCTTGAAAATAAATCGTGATGCAGATACTGCAACATCAATATTAGCTTCATTACCGCTTGTCCTCGAAGTATCGGATAAAGCAAAATCATTCCGCTTCAAAGGATTCCGGTACGGAACTGAAGAAAGTGCAATCACCGGAAATGATGTAGAACGGTATTCCGAAGAACCGATCGAATTTGAAATTCCGTTCTATTATAACGTTATTGCAAAAAAGCGGATAACGATCCCGAAAGCATACATTATTCCAAAAGAATTCTCGATGTTCATTGAGATTCTGCATCTGCACGGTATTACGGTGGAACAGTTCCGTGAACCAACAACGGTATCGGCAGAGCAGTATGAGTTCACTGACGTCAGCTTCGCACCAAAGCCGTATGAAGGACGCCAGTGTGTTTCCGTCACATGTGTTCCACATAAACGAATGATGAAGGTGCCTGCCGGAACGTTCATCGTACCGACTAAGCAGAGAACACGGAGGGTGATCGCTCACCTTCTTGAACCGGAGAGTCCTGATTCATTTGTTGCGTGGGGATTCCTGAATGCATTCTTTGAACGAAAAGAGTACGCTGAAGCGTATGTGATGGAACCGATCGCACAGATGATGCTGGATTCCAGTCCTGAGCTGCAGAAGGAATTCGAAGAACGTTTGAACGATGAAACTTTCCGCAACGATCCTGCAGTCCGTTTGGATTTCTTCTACAAGCGTTCACCATATTTTGATATCAATGAGAGAACATATCCCATCTTCCGATGGAATGAATGATCAGTTCGTACCTAATTCAAGTTTTGTTATATTGAAATACTACATTTGGGGAACGTATGACAAAGACAATACTCTGCATCTCAAGTTATGAAAAAGGACAGGAATTCCTTCGTCAAGCAAAACGGGAGGGATGGAAGGTCCTGTTACTGACATCGAAGAGTCTCGAATATGCCGATTGGCCGCGGGAGAGTCTGGATAATATCTATTTCATTCCGGATGTGAATAAGGAATGGCACATGCCCGACGTGATCAATGGTGTCAGCTTCCTTGCACGGACGGAACAGATCGACCGCATTGTTGCCTTGGATGATTTCGATGTTGAAAAAGCAGCCACACTGCGTGAACATCTCCGTATCGGGGGAATGGGAGAGACCACGGCTCGATATTTCCGCGATAAGTTAGCGATGAGGATGAAAGCACGGGAGATGGGGATCAACGTTCCGGACTTTGTGGGGATATTGAATTACGACCGCATCCGTGAATATCTTGCCAAGGTTCCGCCGCCGTACGTGTTGAAACCAAGATTGTCCGCTGGTGCGATCGGTATCATCAAGATCCATTCAGGTGAGGAACTCTGGAGAAAACTGGATGAACTCGGTGATCAGCAATCCTTTTATCTGTTGGAAAAATTCGTCCCGGGAGAGATCTTCCATGTGGACAGCATCCTTGTGAATAAAACGATCCTCTTTTCCATAGTGAGCAAATACGGTTTGCCGCCGATGGAGGTCTCGCATGAAGGCAGAGTGTTCATGACAAGAACGATCGAACGCGGAAGTCCGGATGAGAAAGCACTGCAGCAGTTGAATCGGACCGTCATGCCGTCATTGGGATTATTACAAGGTGTTTCCCATACTGAGTATATCAAAGCACATGAGGACGGGAAATTCTACTTCCTCGAAACTTCAGCCCGTGTCGGCGGAGCACATATCATTGAATTGATCGAAGGCGCCACCGGAATGAATCTCTGGGCAGAGTGGGCAAAGCTTGAAACAGCCGATGATGTTCAGTCGTACAAGCCGAAACCGCTGCGCGAGGAATACGCCGGACTGATGGTCTCGCTTGCAAAACAGCAATGGCCCGATCTTTCGGCGTTCAATGATCCGGAGATCTATTGGAAGATCAAGAAAGAATTTCACGCCGGTCTTGTCGTCCGGTCTACGGACTTTCAGCGCGTTGAATCACTTCTGAATTCGTATACTGACAGATTCTATGCGGATTTCTTTACATCAGCGCCGCCGAAAGAAAAACCGAATCATTGACCATGGAATACGTTCTCATCATCGGTGCCGGTTCTGACCTTGCGTTCCCGCTGGAATCATTCTATGCTCAGGCGGGATATGGATTGTTTCTCGCCAGCCGATCGATGGAGAAATTAAATACAGACGCGCGGACCCTTACAGAAAAATTTGGGGGAGAGGCGATTGCGTTTAGATTCGATGTAACAGAGACAGAGACGCATCAGCAGTTCTATGATTCACTTCCGAAAAAACCGATCGGCATTATCTGTCTCGCCGGAACATTGGGAGAGCAGAAAGTATCGGAACACGACTTTCTTGCAGCGAAAAATGTGATCGATGCGAATTTTACCGGACTTGTTTCGATAGTTCACATAGCGGCAGCGGATCTTGAACGGAGAAAGATTGGATTCATCGTTGGTGTCAGTTCCGTGGCGGGTGAGAAAGGCCGACAGAGTAATTACATCTATGCCAGTGCGAAAGCTGGATTCACCGCGTTCCTATCCGGATTACGGAATCGTCTGCATGAGTCCCATGTACAGGTCTTGACGGTTCATCCGGGATTTATCCGGACCAAGATGATCGAGGGACGGAAGACATCCCGCTTGATCACTGCAACACCGGAAGAAGTGGCACGGGATATATTCCGCGCTCAGCAATCCGGGAAAGATTTCATATATTCAAAATGGTTCTGGCGGTATATCATGCTGTTGTTTACTATGATCCCCGAATCGATCGTTAAAAGACTGGATTTCAGATGACCACGCGACATCGTGCTGAGTTGGCGTTATTCTCCACAACCTTCATTTGGGGGAGCACGTTCGTTGTTGTGAAGGCCGCTTCAGGGACAATTTCGCCTTCGTTATTCATCGCGGCTCGTTTTGGTATCGGTGCAGTGGTATTTGCGCTGTTATTGTTCAAACATCTTCGAACCATTGAACGTGCAACCATAAAAAAAGGGGCAATACTCGGATTGATGCTTGGCGCAGGTATTCTGCTGCAGAATCATGGATTGTATCAGACCACGGCATCGAAATCGGCATTCATTACGGGGCTGATGGTGATATTTACTCCGATCGCGCAATTGATCATCGAGCGGAGGCCGCCGAGACTCGGAAACGTTATCGGGATCATCGTTGTAACGTATGGACTCTATCTGCTGACTTCTCCTACCGGTTCGGAGATCAATTTGGGAGATATCCTCGTACTAATGTCTGCAGCGATCTTCGGTGTCTATATCGTTTATTTGGATATTTTTTCACGTTCGGAGAATGTCCTTCACCTTGCATTC
>JBMOHT010000127.1:0-11619 GCA_049317705.1 Bacteroidota bacterium
TTCGGAGACAAGCGGACAAGTTCTTTCGGAGACAAACGAACTGGATCATTCGGTGACAAGCGGACCGGCTCCTTCGGAGACAGAAGAACTGGAAAGCCCGGAGGATTCGGACGAAAGCCCGCAGATCGATCTGCGTCATCTGACCGGTATGAGGGAGGCAGTTCGTTCGGACGAACACGAACAGGAAGCGGAGGAAGTTCTTTCGGACCAAAACGCACAAGCGGAAGTGATGACCGTCGTTCAGGAGGATTCGGAGAGCGCAGACAGGGAAAGCCTGACAACCGAAGACCAAGAACCTTCGACGATAAGCGGTCAGGAAAACCCGGAACTCGATTCGGCAGCGCAGGATCTTCAGCACGAAAATCTTCCGACAACTTCGACGGAAGACGCGGCGGATCATTCGGCAGTATCGACCGGAGAAGAACAACTCGTCCCGACGGAGCAGGATATGGCGGAACAAGAGGCTTTCGTCCGGGCGGAACTGGAAGGCCACGAAAAACAACCGGAGGAAGGCCAGTCCGGATGGAGCAAGTGGAAGACCAAGGTCAAAACGTTCTTCCGGAAACTCTTCGCTTAAACAGATTCCTCGCGATGGTCGGCGTCGCTTCGCGGCGTGCTGCGGAAGAGATGATCGCCAACGGTGAAGTGGAGATGAACGGCGTTGTGGTGAAGGAACTCGGAACGAAAGTTAATCCGACGAGCGATGTGGTGAAAGTGAACGGTCAAACGTACACACTCGCACAGAAGCTTGTCTATATCGTTATGAACAAACCGAAAGATTTCATCACCACCGCCAGCGATGAAAAAGGCAGGCGGACGGTGCTCGATCTCGTCAATTCACGCGAACGGATCTATCCTGTCGGAAGACTGGACAGACAAACGACCGGTGTGCTGCTGCTGACCAACGACGGAATGCTGGCGAACAAATTGATGCATCCTTCCAGCGAAGTGATCAAAACGTATCACGTGTCGCTCGATAAAGGACTCGATACCGTTCATGCAGGGAAACTTGCGAGCGGCGTCTTTTTGGAGGACGGAAAAACGGCTCCCGCTGAATTGGAGATCATCCCCGGAACAAAGAGCCGCGAGATCATCATCCACATTCACGAAGGAAAGAACCGGCAGGTCCGCAGAATGTTCGAATCGTTCGGATATGAGATCGACCGATTGCACCGCGTGGAATATGCTGGACTGAATGTGCAGGGACTCCAGCGCGGAATGTGGCGCTATTGCACCGATGGTGAGATCAAGAAATTGAAACAGGCTGCATCCGGTACCGTGCCGAAACAAACGGTCCGGTATGAAGAGAATGACGACGAAGAATAATTGTACATCTGTTGTCAGACACTGACCGGAATATTTGCTTCTCTTCGGAGATGCTTGGAAGTGCTTTCATCCGATGTCGTGTTATGAATTTGTATTGGATAATCTATCAACCTTAAATAATGTATTAAAACGCTTATGAATTTTGAACGCAGTTCAGGAATTTTACTTCATCCGACATCTCTTCCGGGACCATACGGTTCCGGTGACTTAGGGGCTTCCTCCTATCATTTCGTCGACTGGCTTCTTGTTGCCGGACAAAAATTGTGGCAGATGCTGCCGCTCGGTCCCGTCGGGATGGGTGATTCGCCGTACATGTGTCTTTCCGCATTTGCCGGTGAGCCGATGCTGATCGATCTGCAGGAACTGTCGGACCGCGGATGGATTTCAAAGAACGAACTACAGGAACATCCGACATTCAATCAAAGTAAGGTGCATTACGGTGATGTGAAAGCGTTCCGTATGAATAAACTCCGTATTGCTTCCGCAAATTTCTTTGCGAAGGATTCAAAAGCGGAGATGGAGGATTTTCATTCGTTCTGTAAAAAACAGAAAGTGTGGCTGGAAGATTATTCCCTCTTCATGTCACTCATCCAAAAATATCAGGGAGCGGAGTGGAGCACATGGGAACCGGAACTCGTGAAGCGTTCCCCCGCGGCGATGAAAGCGATCCGCAAAGAGTTGGAGATCGAGATAAAATTCTGGGAATTCACGCAGTGGTGTTTCTTCCGTCAATGGTTCGCGTTGAAGAAGTATGCAAATGAACGCGGAGTGAAGATCGTCGGCGACATTCCTATCTTCATCGCATATCAGAGTGCCGATGTCTGGGCGAATCAGCATCTGTTCCATTTGGACAAGGACCGGAAACCGAAGTTCGTTGCCGGTGTGCCGCCCGATTATTTCTCCGTGACCGGTCAGCGATGGGGCAATCCGTTGTATGACTGGAAAGCGATGCACGAGGAGAACTATTCCTGGTTCATCGACCGCATCAAAACGACGCTGGCACTTGTTGATATCGTCCGCATCGATCACTTCAGGGGATTCGCCGGATATTGGGAGATTCCAGCCACCGAAGCAACAGCGGTGAAAGGACGATGGGTGAAAGGTCCTGGCGCAAAACTGTTCGACGCCATCGAGAAGAAACTCGGAAAGATGCCGATCATCGCAGAGGACCTCGGCGAGATCACGCCGGATGTTGTGGAGCTTCGCGACCGGTATGATTTTCCGGGGATGCGCATCCTTCAATTTGCATTCGCTGCCGATACGAAGAACAATTTCCTTCCGCATAATTACATCGCGAACACGGTCGTCTATTCCGGCACACATGATAATGATACGACCCTCGGCTGGTTCAAGTCCGCCACGGAACGTGAACGTGAATTCGTGAAGAAATATGTCGGCACGGACGGGAAAGAGATCCACTGGGACCTGATACGCGCTGCATCCCAGTCAGTAGCCGTGATGGCAGTATTTCCGCTGCAGGATGTGCTCGGTTTGGGAACGGAAGCACGGATGAATATGCCGGGACATGCTCTCGGAAACTGGTCATGGCGCTTTGTGTGGGACCAAGTGCAGCATTGGCATGCGTTGAAATTGTATGAGATCACCGCGTTAACGAACCGGACAACTGCGGACCGGCTAGTGTTGCCGGAATATCCTTCAGGCAAGGCACAGCCGTAACGAACGGACCACTATGAAATTCATCATAATCATTTCAGCTGCCGTACTGCTTCTTGCCGGATGCTCCAGCGATCAGGCAACGAAATTCGATCTGTCGTCACCGATCGGAAAACTCGCATACGATATCGATCAGCGGGTCAACGATCCGGAATTCGATAACGCGAATTGGGGAGTGCTCGTCCGTTCATTGAAGACCGGCGAAACGGTCTACTCCTTGAACGCAAAGAAGATGTTCATGCCGGCATCGAACATGAAATTGTTCACTACTTCGTCGGCAATGACACTGCTTGGTCCCGATTACCGCTACACGACGCGATTGGTGACCACCGGTTCGATGAAGGACAGCATATTGAACGGCGATCTGATCTTCGTCGGCAGCGGTGATCCTACGATCTCGGGAAGATTCAACGACGGAAAGATCACGGAAGCATTCGAGCAATGGGCGGACAGTTTGAAACTCCGCGGCATCAAATATGTGAACGGCAATATCATCGGCGACGACAATGCGTTCGATGAGGAGTTCTACGGCAGCGGTTGGCAATCCGATGATGAGACCGATTACTATGCGGCGCAGATCGGCGCAGTGATGTTCAATGATAACTGCGTGAACTTCCGCGTGGTCCAGTCCGCGAAGATCGCCGATGTTTGCTCACTTTCATGGACACCGAACACAAAGTATGTTAACGTGATCAATCAAACGGTCACTGTTCCTTCGACGGATTCACTGAATACGATCTCGTTCTACCGAGTTCGCGGGACCAACACCATCTATGTCCGCGGAAAGTTATCCGTCGGGAAGAAACCGGTGGAGGACCAGGTCACTGTGGACAATCCGACGCTCTTTACGATGACCGTGCTGAAAGAAGTGTTCGAGTCAAAAGGGATCCGCATCAACGGGAATCCTCTCGATGTGGATGATCTGAAAGATTCGCTGCGGTATCCGAATGCGAAGCAGCTCGCATCATTCGTCTCTGTGCCGTATTCGGAGATCGCTCCGCAGACGAATAAGCCGAGCGATAATGCTTATGCAGAACAGACGATCCGAACCATCGGAAAAGAAAAATATTTACTCGGTTCAATAGAGAACGGCAAACGTGCCGCGTATCCTGTCCTCGCTGCGTGGGGAGTGGATACTGTCCGTCTACGAATGGCGGACGGTTCCGGCTTGTCACGAATGGATCTGATCACTCCAAGCGATGCCGTTGCGCTCCTGACGGGAATGTCACAAGAGAAGAGCTTCCTGCCGTTCTATTCCTCACTGCCCATCGGCGGTGTGGACGGAACATTGAAACGGAGAATGAAGGGGACGAAAGCGGAAGGGAATGTGCGGGCCAAGACCGGTACGATCGGCTACGTGCGCGGATTGTCCGGATATGTAACGAGTGCGGACGGCGAACAGTTCGTCTTCTCTATGCTGGTCAATCATTACACTGTATCAACAAAGAAGTCGGAAAAGCTGCAGGATGATGTGTGTGCGATGCTGGCGGGATTCAGCAGGGCAAATTCTAAATAACAAATTCCAAATCACAAAAAAGAAATTCCAAAGTACAAATCCCAAATTCCAAAATTTGACCTTCAAATCGTCGTGATATGTTGGAAGAAAATAGCGGTGAAAAACGATATGATCTCGAAGAACGAACTGAAAGATTCGCCGGAGATGTAGCTATTCTGTGCAATAGATTGCCCCGAACGGCATCGAATATTGAACACTGTAAGCAAGTGATACGATCTAGCGGTTCAATCGCGGCGAATTATATTGAAGCGAATGAGTCGGTAAGTAAAAAGGATTTTATTTATCGCGCCAAGATCTGTCGAAAGGAAGCCTAAGAAACAGCAATGTGGCTGAGTGTCATGATGCGGACCAATTCAGAAACCGAACAATTGGAATTGAGCAATCATCTTGACGAAGCAATTGAATTAAAGAAAATATTATCATCCATTATTATTAAATCAGGCGGCTGATCCGCTCGGACACAAATTTGTAATTTGTGTTTTGTATTTTGGGATTTAAATCATTATGTCAGACGAATTACAAAAAGACTATCACGACGAACTCAACACCCTTATGGTCCGCCGCAGGGAGGAACTGGAACATCTTCGCGCAGCCGGAGTGAATCCGTATCCGCATGGATTTGAACGCAATGCCTCGGCGAAAGAGATCCTCGATACATTCAAGGATGAACAGCCGCAGTGGATCGTCGCTGTTGCGGGACGCATCATGTCCATCCGCAGGATGGGAAAAGCTTCCTTCTGCCACATTCAGGATATGACCGGAAAGATCCAATCATATCTGAAGAAGGATGATCTGGGGGATGCGTACGATCATTTCAAACTGCTGGATATCGGTGATATCATCGGTATTGAAGGATTCGTTTTCCGCACGAAGATGGGTGAAGTATCGATCCATGCTCAGAAAGTCGTTCTGCTTTCCAAATCGCTTCGTCCTCTGCCGGTCGTAAAAGAGAAGACCGATGAGCAGGGCAACAAGGTGACATTCGATCCGTTCTCGGATAAAGAATTGCGTTACCGTCAGCGGTATGTCGATCTGGTCGTGAACCCGTCCGTCCGCGAGACGTTCATTAAACGCTCCATGATCCTCCGGCAGATGCGGAGTTTTCTGGACGAGAAGAATTTCCTTGAAGTGGAAACACCGGCACTGCAGCCGATCTACGGCGGAGCGAGCGCACGTCCGTTTGCCACACATCATAACGCACTTGATATTCCTCTCTATCTCCGCATTGCTGATGAATTATATCTGAAACGGTTGATCGTCGGCGGATTCGACGGTGTGTACGAGATCGCGAAGGATTTCCGTAATGAAGGAATGGACCGCACACACAATCCCGAATTCACGATGATGGAACTGTACGTAGCGTATAGGGATTATCTCTGGATGATGGAACTCGTTGAGCAGATGGTGCATTCCATCGCACAGACGCTCAATCACAGCGCCGTCGTGAAACTGGGGGAGAACGAGATCAATTTCACTCCGCCGTGGCAGAGACTCACAATGTTCGGTGCCATCGAGAAACACACCGGCAAACAACTGCGCGGGAAAAGCGAAGCGGAATTGCGCGCGATCGCCAAAGAGCTCCACATCGATCTCGATCCGAAGATCGGTTCGGGAAAGATCATCGATGAGATCTTCAGTGTCACCGTCCAGCCGCATTTGATCCAGCCGACATTCATCATGGATTATCCGGTGGAGCTCTCACCATTGGCAAAGAAGCATCGTACGGAAGAAGGATTGGTGGAACGATTCGAAGGATTCGTCAATGGACAGGAGATCTGCAACGCATTCTCCGAACTGAACGATCCGCTCGATCAGCGCGCGCGGTTCGAAGAGCAGGTCCGCCTGCGCGAGCGCGGCGATGATGAAGCGCAGACGATGGATGATGATTTCCTCCGAGCATTGGAATACGGTATGCCGCCGACCGCGGGACTCGGCATCGGCATCGACCGTCTGGTGATGCTGTTGACGCAGCAGGATCATATACGTGATGTCATATTCTTCCCTCAAATGAGACCGGAGAAGTAGATCGAAAAATCTGAACTATCCTGAGCGCTATCGAAGAAATGAGATAGCGCTTTTTTATCTTTACGATTGTCATATTGCTGCTTCCATGAAACCGATTGTCCGTATTCTTCCGTTTGTCATTGTTCTGTCCTCTTTCCTGTCCACCGGTTGTGATGAAGAACTTCCGCCGCAGAACGATCCCAGGGACCTATTTTTCAGCACAGCATTCACTCAATACAAGTATGCTTCGGATGCACGTCCCACACAATCATCCGTTGACATTTTCATTGTCTATAAGAATTATTTCGATGAGACCATCGAAGATTTTGCGTCCCTCAAGGGAACGATCAGGATCGAGTGGCTGGTGCCGCCGGCGGACCGCGGGGCCGTTGTTCCGTTCCGCACGGACGAACTGACCATCGGAAATCTTTTTCAGGCGGATGGATATAATTTCGTCACGAACAGACTCACCATCGATCCGAAGGACTCCATCATCCTTCGATACCGGTGGGATCTGAAGACGGACGACAGCACAAATCTTCTCACGCAGGTAAAGTATTCCCTCGATCAGGATTGCACGGTGAAGGCCAATCCACAGGGAGATGCAGGATTCCGCGCCGTCTCTGCAAAGCAGTTGTTCCGGGTCACTGCGGTGTTCAGCATCTTTCAGCGGGGAGGGACCGTGATCACTTCTCCACAGCAATTCTCCTCGTGCTGGATCTCACCGCATTTCGGTGAGACTTCACCGTGCAACCAGCCGAATCCACTGAATCCATGCAGCGTCATCACAACGGTGAACAGTCCGCAATGAAAAATTCATTTCTCCTATTGCTGACCGTTCTTTTCGTTCTACAATCCTTAACGGCTCAACGTACTGTTCCGAACAGCGGCATTTACTGGGCGCCGATGACCATCAACAATGTCACTGCATGGTACGCTTCCGACGGACGACAGGAAGCGAGCAGCGCCGATCTGAAACTTGTCGGTGCGACATTCCCGAAAAGAACAGCATCCGTCGTCAATACTTCTGGATTCATTTTTGGCGGTGTGAAGAAGGATCTCTCGGTGAGCACGACGTTCGTGAACGGCGGATCTGACGTGACAACAATGAGGCAGGGGGCGATCCTCGGAACACGCACGGGTTTGGCGGAAAATTATAAGGATCCGAAGGTCAGGATCTGGAGGATACGGAAGGATTTCTTCTCCGCTGATCTGCGACGCGATGCAGCCGAAACATACAGCATCCCGGAACAGAGCATCAGCATCATCGACATGCAGCGGCTTCGAGCCGAATACAAGAAGGATTGGAAAGAATGGCCTGCTGCTGCCGGAGCACCGTATTACGACAAAAATAAGAATGGGATATACGATCCTTCATTTACGCTGAATGAATTCGGTGTGGAAGTTCCAGACACTACATCTGATTCTCCGGGACTGCAGAATGCCGATCAGGTGATATGGTATGTGTGCAACGATCTCGGCGGCAAATCGCCGTGGGGATCTGTTCCAATCGGGATGGAAATGCAGATCACTGTTTGGGGATTCAATACGACCGGTGCTTTGGCTAACACCATCTTTAAGAAGTGCACATTGATCTACAAAGGAACGCTTTTCGATACCGGTTCGCCGACATTGGAGAATATGTACATGGGAATTTGGTCGAATATCGATCTCGGTTATGCGTTTGATAATCTTGCGGGAAGTGATCCGACGTCAGGACTTGTCTATTCATATAATTCAAAAGTTCTGGATCTGGTGTATTCAAAATTCAATATCGTTCCTCCGTCGGTCGGCTATCAGATACTGCAGGGACCGATCTTTCGCACGGGAAAAACAACCGATTCTGCAATGGTGAATTTTTCTTACCGGAAAGGATCTTTTAATATTCCTCCATCGTCGTTGACGTATTTCGGTCCCGCGAATCCTAAACCTGCGAATAACGCATCGGATCTGATTCGGATGTATTCATCGATTCAGGGATATGAAGCGCAGACGGGACAACCTCGAATCGATCCGATATCGCAGCAGCCGTCAAATTTTTGGGCGTCCGGTGATCCTGTCTCCCGTACCGGCTGGATCGACGGCATTTCAGAAGGGGCTCAGTATCGCGGGTTGATGGCTTTCGCAGGGACCTTCACAATGGCCATCGGCGATACACAGGAGATCGTCACGGCATTCATTACGGCTGAATCTCCCGACAGACTCGGCAGTGTCAATGTGTTGAAATATTATTCCAAGAATGTCCAAAACAGTTTCCTGCAGCAGGTGGTACCGCCGCCGAGTCTGCCGATGACCAATGCGAGTGTGACGGAATTGGACAGAAGTTTTCTGATCGAATGGGAAAAGGATACTGCGCGGCTGCGCCAGACAGAAAAGTTCTCCGCCGGCGGATATCTGTTTGAAGGGTACAATCTCTATCAGCGTCCGTCCCTCAATGCTCCGTTCACACAATGGAAGAAGATCGGCACATACGACCTGAAGAATGAAGTGATGCAGATCGTCCAGGATGAGATCGATCCGATGACGGGCCGCGTTATATTGCAGGTGAAGCAGGAAGGAACGAACTCAGGTATCATTCGGTATCTTATTCTGAAGGACGATGCCATCCGCGCAGGTTCGCTCGTCAACGGACAGCAATATTATTTCGCTTTGTCGTCCTACGCATATACAGCTGATCAAAATGCAATCATCCGCACCATTGAAAGTGATCCGCAATTGGTCACGGTGACTCCGCACATTCCCGACCCTGAAACCGTCATCTCATACACGATCAAAGATTCTCTGGAGAATATAGCGTCGAATATCGTCGGCAGCAACGACGGCAGGATCGGCGTGAAGATCCTCGATCCGTATTCGATCGTCGGAGGCAATTATGATTTTTGGTTCGGAGTGTCGGGCTCAAGCTCTACGTGGACGATGGTGCGCGACCTTCCCGGGAGTGCGTATGCGACGGTCAATGTCAAATTGACACCAGGTGATATACCACTGCCAAGACCTGTGCCGACACCGACATCATCCGGAACAGCATCGTTCACATTGAATGATGCAATGGATAAGATCACATTCTCCGTTGACATCACAACGTCCACGGATGTCACTTCGATAGAGGTCGCCAGGGGACCGAAAGGTCAGAATGGTCCTTTATTAAAAACGATTGCCGTCAACACGAAGAGTGCTGTTGGTGTTTGGAGTGCATCGGATCCTGTGCAGCCGTTAACGCCTGCGATCATCCGTGATCTTGCTGCCGGATTCCTTTATGTTATCGTTCGTTCAACGAAATATCCGATCGGTGAGATTCGCGGACAGTTATTCGACGGTGTTCTGCCGCGCACGACCCTTGTTGCTCCGGACCTGTCGACGAGTTCACGGTCCGTGTTTTCGTTCACGGAGAATCGATTCCCGAATGAAGGCATCTCACTCTTTGTTTCGCCTGCACCAATAGGATACGCATCAGGTGAACAGATCCTTCCCACACGTTCCAATATCATCAACGAAGTGAATAAAGAAGGGACGTTCTCTCTCGTGGGTCCCGGTATTTCATGGGCAGGCTATAATCAAAATGAATATAATATAGAGTTCCGGTTCACCAATGACACGAACTGGGCGATCGTGAACGCGACCATACCGTCACTGACGAAATTCATCCGGGTACCATTCCAAGTGTATCAGGATTCTGTCCGTGTCTGGCCGGTCATTGAGAACGCTATTCCGTCTGATAGTCTGTGGGACATCCGCGGGAATACATTCAAGAACGGTAAACCGACCTTCGATAAGATCGTCGGCATCACGAATAAGGTCGATCCGAGCGGGAACGATATGTCATACGCTGCTATGACGCAGAACGGCACATTGCCGACAACCAATGCACTGCGGGGTCGGTTGATCAACGGAGTGAATCATATAGCGAAGAATATTACATTCGTCAACGAAGCGGATAACGGGAAAACTCCTGCTGCAGGGACAGTGATCCGTCTTTCTCCATACAAGTCGATAAAATACGGGGATATCAAGCGGATCTTTATTCGTCCGGTGGGTAAAGCGGACAAGATCGCTGCAAAAAAAATGGTGAGCACCATCAATGTGTTCCCCAATCCGTATTACGGAGTGAATAATTTTGAGACCAGCACTTCGAACAAATATGTCACGTTCTCGCATCTTCCTGAGCAGGCGAATATCAGGATCTATTCGCTTGCAGGATTGCCGGTGCGGCACCTGAAGAAAAATGAACCAGGACAATTCTTCCGATGGGACCTTCGGAATGAGAGCGGATTCTTCGTCGCCAGCGGTCTGTACATTATTTATATTGATATGGGGGAGATAGGTGTGAAGACGCTGAAACTCGCCGTGATCATGGAAGATCAGAATTTGAATACATACTAATATCCATTGTAGGACGATATGTGAAACAGTGCAATCAATGAAAAACCATTCTTTCATATCGGCGGTAATTATCATCATCATCTTTGCGGGCTGCGCGGAGGAATTACCGCCGAAGAATGTTCCGGACCATATCTTCTCGGCGAATTTGGATATCGCATATGCGTATGGTCCGGGGATAAACGGAATCTATTTCTTTGCAACGGTCATCAACGATTTTGATGAGACCATCAGCGGCAATGCGCTCATTAAAGGCACAATGGAGATCGAGTGGGTCGTACCAAAGGACAGACTCATGGCGTTCACAACGGTCAGAACGGTGAAACTGACACCACAGAATATCTTCACGGCTCATAACTATAACGCCGTGAACCGTACACTGCTTATCGATCCGCACGATACGGTGAAACTGGGGTATCTTTGGGATTTTAAATTTGATGACAGCACCGACATCAGGAATGTGCCGTACTACCGGCTCGATGCAAAACAGGTGGACTGCGGAAATACTGTGATGATCAACGGTGTTCCGACGTATGTTCCCCGTCTGATCTTCAAAAGTGCTTCATTCAAAGTGAAATGCAGCATTCAATATTTTGATAGGACTGCTGTCATCCAATTCCCCGAAAAGGTCATGAGCATGTGCGCGATCAATTTCTGGCCCGACCAAATTTGTGAACGATGGCTGGTCCCGGGGCAGAAACAGACACCGTGCGATCTCCGCT
>JBMOHT010000128.1:0-11583 GCA_049317705.1 Bacteroidota bacterium
ATTTAACAAATGTTTACAATGTGTTATAATTAAAGCCATAGAGACATTTAAGGAGCGATATAATGATAATAGAAGTCCGTGCAAGCCATCTTTTGGTTGATACAGAAGAAGAAGCATTAAAGCTTAGAGAAGAAATTTTGGAAGGCAAAGACTTCGCTGATGTTGCTGCAGAAGTTTCAAAATGTCCGTCAGGTTCAAAAGGCGGAGATTTAGGTTTTTTCTCAAAAGGAATGATGGTTCCTGAATTTGATGAAGCTTCATTTTCTCTTGAAGTAGGAGAATTGTCAGAGCCTGTCAAAACTCAGTTTGGATGGCATTTATTAATTGTAACTGACAAAAAATAATAATGCGTTGATATTCAGGATTTATTGAGCAGAGTGTATCAAAAAATATGCGACCCTTTTTAAAATACCGTTTATTTGCTTGCTCCTTTGAATATAGGGACACCGACCGCAATTGTCAAGGGTCACATCGAATTTGTTCAGTATTTTCAAGGGTTGTTTAACAATCGCATGAACTCACTCCACTAACCAATTACCCGACTGCATTTGGTCACCTCGTCAGGCATCCTGTCACATCTTTACAACTGTTCATCCCAAAGCACTTCATTTTCCTTCTCGCAAGTTATACATTCATTACGCTTACAGCCGTTCCTATTTCATCATTGGAGGATCCATGAAACTCAACAAAAAAGAGGTTGCACAGAATCTTCGTCTTTTCGGCTATAAACGATATGGCACTATGAAGAAATTTGCCGAAGCGTTGGATATGAACCCGTCAACGCTCTATTCAGGGTATCTGAATGGACGAAGTCTCCCGGGTCCCGTCCTTATCGTTAAGTTGATCGATTTGGGATGCAACATCAATTGGCTGTTAACAAGCAGAGGAACTCCATATTCGGATATCCCGAAGGAAAGCAGCATTCCCACGGCGGAAAATAGTCTTCCGTTTCGGACACAGGGCACAAGACCTGTGATAGCACAATCAGTGATCGCAGAAAGCAAGAAAGCCAGCGGGATATTTGCCGGTTCACGTCGGTGATTTTATCTGGAGTTTTGCAGAAACTATCGGTACACTCCGATAGAGTATTAATTCGTCATGAACACTAAGACCTATTGGCATAAATATAAGACAGAACTGTTCTTCTATTTCGGATTCCTGACGATCCTTGGGATTGCTTTTTTTCTGCAGACCATCTACGCCGATTCATTCGATGCATCAGCGTCTAAGCCGGAAACGAACGAGATCATCAATGTATTCCTTGACAGAATAGTGGCGGCGTACCTTTGGCTGCTCATGACCCCGCTCATTATTTGGATCGCTGAACGGATCTCGACCAAACCTCTTCCCTTCTTCATCGTCCTGGTGATGCATCTCTTCATAGGATTATTCTTCACGTTCCTCCACATCCCGATCTATGCAACCTATATCTACATTGTGCATTCGATCATACCGTGGATGTATGGAAGTATCTTTGAAAAATTACCCGGAATTACGTATCCCGAATATGTCGTTACTTCTCTCTCCAAAGTGAACCATGTCTATCGACTCCTCTATTACAGCATCATCATTGCTATCCATTTTGCGTTCGATTATTTCAGGAAGTTCTCTGAACGGGAATTACGCGCTTCACAGCTTGAGGTTCAATTAAAAGAAGCGCAGATCCGAACTCTTCATCAACAGCTCCAGCCGCACTTTCTCTTTAATACGTTGAACGGTATCTCGTCACTCATGTATAAAAGTGTGGATGAAGCAGACAAGATGCTGACCTATCTTGGAGATCTGCTGAGGATATCTCTTGAGAGGATGAACTTGCAGGAAGTTCCGTTAAAAGATGATATTGCATTCATTGAACGGTATTTGCTGATCGAAAAGATAAGGATGGGTGATCGACTCCAGGTCAGAACGAACTTCCAGCCTGATACCCTGGATGCACTTGTCCCGTGCATGATGCTCCAGCCGATCCTTGAAAATGCCATCAAGCACGGCATTGTGCCGATGTCAAAACAAGGGACGATCATCGCTACATCGTGGAGAGAAGCAGAGAAACTCTTTCTTCAGATCGAAGATGACGGCAAAGGTTTTTCCACACCTCTTGAATCAAACCTTCCCAAAGGATACGGAATCAAGAATACTCTTGAACGCCTCAGCATCCTTTATGGAAAGAATCACACCATTACGTTCTCCAACAAAGAATCCGGCGGATTGCGTGTAACTCTCTCCATCCCTTTTCGTATGCTAACGGATTGAATTCTTGCGGCTTCAACAAGTAATTCACTCCGCAGGAATTACATCACCGTATATTCAGTTCCTGATACTGTTGCTGAAATAATTTGAAACATATCTCAGCACTCCATTATATATGAAATGATCATCCATACCTCTCAAGGATTCTCAATGAAGATCGAAGAACAAATCCATTCGACAAAATTCAAGGTCCTTCTCCCTATTCTGATCGTGTCGGGAATGATCACCATCTTCAAAGGCGGTATAGCGTTTGGGCATTGGATCTATGCAATTGTTCACTGAGAAAGATAGTATCACACACTCTATAATCACCCCATTCACAAGCATAGGATCCTGCGTATGATTCGTGCGATCATCGTTGATGATGAACCGCTTGCACGCGAAAAAGTGCGACTGTTTGCACAAGGGGAAAAGGACATTGAGATTGTCGATATGTGCTCAAACGGATTTGAAGCACTTGCATCCTATCAACGATCCAAACCAGATCTGATCTTCCTTGACATTCAAATGCCGGAGATGAACGGATTTGAATTCCTTGACCGCATCAGCAGCGAACCGCTTCCCGGGATCATTTTTATCACGGCATTCGATGAATTCGCACTCAGAGCCTTCGAGTTCCACGCGCTTGATTATCTTCTTAAACCATATGATCGTGAACGGTTCAGTAAAGCGTTGGACCATGCGCGGCAATCCATCAGATCTCTGAACCGTCCTGACATCACCGAGGAACAGATCAAGAGTCTACTTCTTTCCGTGAATCAGCCTACGGCAATTCTAGACCGATTGATCGTAAAAAGCGGCGGAAGGGTGATCTTCTTACGTATTGAAGAGATAGACTGGATGGAAGCGGCAGGGAATTATGTAAAGCTTCATACCGGAAATGAATCCCATCTTATTCGGGAGACCATGAATAATCTGGAAAGTCAGCTCCCCCCGTTGAAGTTCATCAGGATCCATCGCAGTACTATAGTCAACATCGAAAAGATCAAAGAACTCCTCCCCTATTTCAACGGTGAATACAAAGTTGTCCTTCATAATAATACGCAAGTGATCATGAGCCGCAATTTCAAGGAAAACTTCACCAAACTGCTCGGCAAACCGCTTTAAAACAAACAATCCCGGAAGGATCCGGGATTGTTTGTTCGTGCTCGTTATCGCTCTATTATAGAGTAACCACTTTTGCGTTGAACACACCATCCAACGAACTTACCTTCTGTAAAACAGCATCAGGAATAGGTGTATCAACATTCACAACGGTCAGCGCCCGCTCACCGATACCGGATCTTCCGAGAGATAATCCTGCAATGTTGATGTTCGCTTCAGCCAGCAAAGCTCCGACTTTAGCGAGCATTCCGGGCCGGTCGATATTGGTATAATAGAGAAAGGTCCCTTCCGGAGTCCCTTCGATAGAATACTTATCCAAACGGACAAATTTCAGATGTTTACCTCCGAACACCGTTCCTGCGAACAGCCGCTGTTCGGATTCTGTTTTATACCCTACCGTTAGCAGATTGGAATAATCCTCTGCATCAGTGATCTTCTTCTCGCTGATGCGCACCCCCATGGATTGTGCAAGAACGGGAGCATTGATATAATTGACCGGCTGACTCATCAGCTTAGAGAACAATCCGCGCAGCACTCCGGCTTTGATCAGTTCGGAATGTTTATGAAGAAGTTCTCCGCTCAATTCGATGGACAATTCTTTCAATTGACCTTTCATCACCTGCGCCTGCAGCGAACCAAGTTTTTCCGCCAAGAGAAGGTACGGTTTGATCTCATTTGGGACACCGGCTTGAAGGGCCGCTGCGTTCACCGCACCGACAATTCCCCTATCCTTCAATGCATCGGCGATCTGCTCCGCGATCTGAATAGCGACCTTTTCCTGCGCTTCCTCTGTCGAGGCACCAAGATGCGGTGTTGCAACGACCTTCGGATGTTTTGCCAATGTGTAATCCTTCGGAGGTTCTTCCACGAACACATCGAGCGCAGCACCGGCAACATGACCGCTGTCCAATGCTCTCAGCAGAGCTCCTTCATCGATGATGCCGCCCCTGGCGCAGTTGATAAGCCGAACACCTTTTTTACATTTTGCGATCGTCTCATCATTCAGCAGTCCGCGGGTCTCATCACTCAACGGTGTATGCACAGTGATGAAATCCGACCGGCGGTAGATCTCATCGAGAGAGACAAGTTCAACATTCATTTTCAATCCGACCTCAGCGCTCAACACTGGATCGAATCCGATCGTGGTCATACCGAAAGCCTGAGCACGGATCGCCACTTCTCTTCCGATCTTTCCCATGCCAACAATACCGAGGGTCTTTCCGAATAATTCCGTTCCCATGAATTTCTTCCTATCCCAGCGTCCTGCAACCAGGCTCGCATGTGCATTGGGGATATTGCGGGCAACAGCCATCAGCATCGAGAATGTATGCTCTGCGGTGGAGAGCGTATTCCCGCCGGGCGTATTCATAACAATGATACCCTTGCGCGAGGCAGCTGCAGAATCGATATTATCGACGCCGGCACCTGCACGTCCGATCACTTTCATCGCCGTTGCATTCTCGATGATATCAGCTGTTACCTTCGTTCCGCTGCGGACAACTAATGCAGCATACTCATGGATGATCTGTTTGATCTCCTCTGCAGGAAGACCCGGTTTCAGATCGACCTGAAAACCTTCGCGCGAAAGGATATCCACGCAGCTTTGTTCGATTGGATCTGTGATCAATATCTTCATACTATCCTCAAAAATAATTTCCCCAACACGAGGGTCGGGGAATATTTGTTTCGTGTCAATCAGTTCAATTAATTATTTAGCCATCAATGAATTCAATGTTGCCTTTACACCTTCACCCATTGTGAACACGTGGCCGCATTCTTGCAATGTCATTTCCAGTGCACCGATCATGGTGATCATATCCAGTTCATCATAGTAGCCAAGATGCGAGATTCGGAATATCTTACCGGTGAAGTCATCCTGACCGCCTGCGATCGTGATACCATATTTCCCTTTCAGGATCTTATTGAATTGTTTCCATTCAACACCTTCGGGAACCCATACGGGTGTTACGGCAAATGAGGGGAAATCCGAGAACAATTTCAGACCTGCACCGACAACGCCGGCGCGGATTGCATTCGCCAATCGCTTGTGACGGGCCCAGACATTCTCAATTCCCTCGGCACGGATCTGCTGAAGAGCAACATCAACACCGACCACCAACGACACAGCAGGTGTCCACGGTGTATCATTATCGGCATATGATTTCACTGCTTTCCGAAGATCGAAATAGAATTTCGGAAGTTTGGAGGTTTCCATCGCAGCAATTGCACGTTTACTCAATGCGACGAATGCTAGACCCGGGGGAATCATCAATCCTTTTTGCGAGCCAGTGACACAAACGTCGATTCCCCATTCATCGAATCTCATCTCATGGGCACCGACAGCGGTGATACCATCAACGCAGACGAGCGCATTGGAATTCTCATGGATCAGTTTTGCCAGCGCCTTGACATCGGTTGCAGCGCCGGTGGATGTTTCACTGTGGACGAGATACACTGCTTTCGTATCAGGATTCGCTTTTAATGCGGAGAGAATCTGCTCTTCAGTCGGAGCTTTTCCCCATTCCACTTTGATCTCCACCACTGTCATACCGAATACTTTCGGCATCTTCACCCAGCGTTCGCCGAATTTTCCGCCGTTCGCCGCGATGATCTTATCGCCGGGTGAGAACAGACTGACGAATGTGGATTCCACACCGCCGGTACCGGAACATGTCAGGGTGAGTACGGGTTGCTCAGTTTGAAAAAGATATTTTAGATTCTGATTGACTCGGGTAAGGATCTCATTGAATTCCGGATTACGGTGATGGATGATCGGTTCAGCCATTTTCAGCATCACTGTTTCGGGAATCGGGGTCGGTCCGGGGGTAAATAGTCGTTTTTTCATGTTGGGAAGCTCCTCACAAATAATAATTGCAAGAAAAAGACCGTGCGGGGTGTACGGTTTGGAGTGGTACGGTTGTTACGCTACTGCTGTAACAAGCTTTGTCGAAGGAAGTTCCTTCTCTTCGATCTGACGATCGATCGTCTTTAACAATTCGATCCTGCCATCGCCGGATACCGCTGAGAACGGTTGAATGCCGACAAGATGTTTATACTTGCTCAGCTGGGCGCCGATGGTGTTCATTTGGGTGATGAGTTTGTTCTTCGGAAGTTTATCCGCTTTGGTAAGGATGAGCAGGAACGGGACTTTGTAGAAATCCAGCCAGCCCATCATCGTATTGTCGAGTTCGGTTGGTCCTAACCGGGCATCAACGATCTGGATCGCGAGTGCGATCTGCTTGCGCGTGTGGAAGAACTCCTCGATCATTTGTGTCCAACCGGCTTTCACATGTTCCGCTACTTTAGCATATCCATAACCGGGAAGATCGACAAAATACAATTCCTTGTTGATGAGATAATAATTCAATTCCCGTGTCTTGCCCGGCGTCGCGCTGACACGGGCAATGTTCTTACGGTTACAGAGTTTATTCAGCAAGGAGGATTTACCGACGTTGGAACGGCCGATAAAGATGATTTCTGGGAGATTGGTCTTCGGAAGTTGTTTTAAGTTTGCAACACCAACAACAAAATCAACGGTAGAAATTTTCATACTCAAAACACACAGAATTGATGATTCACTATGAAGAGCAAAGGATAGCAATTGCTATCCTTTGATTGTACCATTTTTATGCAGAAGCGGTATCGCCTGCTTCGGCTGCGGGTTCGCTCTTCGCCTTCTTCTTCTGATTGACGCGTGCGCGCCGATCCTGTTTCTTCTTCACCGGTTCTGCCGGAGCATCCATGCCGAGTGCAAAATCCACCAGTTCGATCATCGCCACATGGGCACCGTCGCCAAGACGCTGTCCCAATTTGATCACACGGGTATAACCGCCCGGACGTGATGCTACTTTGGGAGCGATCTCGTTGAACAACATTTTCACTACTTCTTTATCGTTGATGTGACGAGCCACTTCTCTGCGCGCATGCACATTCTTCGGTCCGCCTTCAACCTCTTTTGCAACAGCATTCTTTGCACGCGTGATCAATTTCTCAACGACCATGCGTGTCTCTTTTGCTTTTGCAAGTGTTGTCTGGATCCGTTTATGCCGCAGCAGCGATGTTGAAAGCGAGTTCAACAATGCTTTGCGATGGCTTGCGGTCCGTTGTAATTTTCTTCCTGCTCTACCGTGTATCATTGCAATAATTCCTTTTAGTCGCTGTCTTTCAAATATTTGTCCACATCCATGCCGAATGTGAGGTTATTTACTTCCACGATCGCAGACAATTCTGCAAGTGATTTCCGTCCGAAATTACGGAACTTCAACAGTTCAGCTTCATCCTTGCGGACGAGATCACCAAGGGTCTTGATGTCCGCAGCGCGCAGGCAGTTATGTGAACGGACAGAAAGTTCCAGTTCATCGACGGGAGTCAGTAAAATCTTACGGATCCGTGAGATCTCTTCATCGCGTTCATTATCTTCTTTTTCCGTTTCCTGAGAAGCGTCAAAATTGATGAAGAACTGAATGTGATCACGAAGTACTTTTCCGGCATATGCTACAGCATCTTTGGGAACGATCGAACCGTCGGTCTCTACTTCCAGCAACAATTTCTCATAGTCCGTCTGCTGACCAACACGGGTTGATTCAACAAAGTAACGAACATTGACAATAGGTGTGAAGATCGAGTCGATCGTGATCATGCCAACCGGCTGATCGGGCATCTTATTTTCTTCTGCCGTAACGTATCCTTTACCGCGTCCGATGCGGAATTCGATCTCGAAATCAGCATCTTTGTTCAATGTTGCCACATGCAGATCGGGATTCAGGATCTCGACTTCCGGACTTGCTTTTGTGATGTCACCGGCAACGAATTTTCCGGGTCCCTTCAAGTGGACCGTCACTTTGCCGACCTTTTTATTTGTCGCTTTCAGACGGATCTGTTTCAAATTCAGGATCATGTCCGTAACATCTTCCACCATTCCGGGAATTGCGGTGAACTCATGGACAATTCCTTCGATCCGGATCGCGGTGATCGCATAACCGGGCAGTGATGACAGGAGCACACGGCGAAGAGCATTGCCGATCGTTACGCCATATCCTTTTTCCAACGGCTGAACGATGAATCTGCCGAAACGGTCAGTACCGGAAGATTCTTCCAGTAAGACATTGTCCGGCATTTGAAATTGTGTATTGCTCATAGTTTGGTTCTCACCAAGTAAAGAAAAAATTCATTTAGATTATTTCGAGTATAACTCAACAACGAGCTGCTCGTTTGCAAGCATCGGAATTTCTTCGCGTTCCGGCACACGTAAAAATGTTCCGGACATACCGGCTTTATCCAGGCTCACCCATGTATAGACCGAAGCATCTTTTACGCGCTTCATGGCATTATGAATGATCTCCAATTGACGGCTCTTCTCACGAACGGTGATCACATCACCGGTCTTCATCTGGAACGAAGGGATATTCACCTTCTCCTTATTGATGCGGAAGTGTCCGTGAGTCACCAACTGACGGGCACTGCGACGCGTCGGAGCGAATCCCATACGGTAAATGACGTTGTCCAGGCGAAGTTCAAGCAGCTTCACGAGATTATCACCCGTTTTCCCCTTCATGTGGGTCGCTTTTTCGAAGTAATTCCTGAACTGACGCTCAAGTACACCATAGATGTACTTCATTTTCTGTTTTTCTTTCAATTGCAAAGCATATTCGGAAACCTTCATCCGCTTCCCTTTTCCGTGCTGACCCGGACCGTAGGGACGGCGTTCCATGAATTTATTCGCTTTGCTGCTGAGGGCAATTCCCAGTTTACGGGACTGCTTTACCACTGAACCGGTATTACGTGCCATTCTGTTTTAACTTTCTTTGATTTTAAAAATTACACTCTGCGACGTTTCGGAGGACGGCATCCGTTGTGCGGGATCGGAGTCATATCGCGAATGATGGTCACTTCAAGACCTGCGACCTGTAATGCTCTGATCGCTGCTTCGCGTCCTGAACCGGGACCTTTTACGAATACTTCCACTTTCCGAAGGCCGAGATCATACGCTTCTTTCGCGGCGGCTTCAGCGGAGACCTGCGCAGCGAACGGAGTGTTCTTGCGCGATCCTTTGAACGCATTCTTTCCTGCAGATGACCAGGCGATCGTGTTGCCGTAGGTGTCCGTGATGGTGACAATAACGTTATTGAACGTCGCTTTCACATACACTTTACCATTCACGTCAACGTGAATTTTCTTTTTCTTTTTTGCCGCAACTGTCGGCGCTGCTTGTTGTTTAGCCACAATATTCCTTTCAGAGAACTAATTACTTCTTAGCGATTGCTTTTTTCTTTCCTGCAACTGTCTTGCGTTTTCCTTTACGCGTACGGGAGTTGGTCCGTGTGCGCTGTCCCCGAACCGGCAGACCCTTACGATGACGCAGTCCGCGGTAAGCACCGATATCCATCAATCGTTTGATGTTCATCTGGTTCTCGGCACGAAGTGCACCTTCGGTCTTATAATCTGTCTGGATTATCGTACGGATCTTGTTGACCTCTTCATCGGTCAACGAACCGATCTTTTTGTTCTCATCCACCCCTGCTTTGGCAAGGATCTCTTTGGAGATGGTATCACCAATTCCGAAGATGTAGGTCAATCCGATGACGGACCGTTTATTTTTTGGTAAATCGACGCCAGCGATACGAGCCACTGAATACTCTCCTAAATTTTAACCTTGACGTTGCTTGTGTTTTGGATTTTTCTTGCAAATGACCATCACTTTGCCTTTGCGGCGAATGATCTTGCAGTTCTCACAGATCTTCTTTACTGATGCACGAACTTTCATTGTCTTCCCTTTAACTCTTATTTGTAGCGATACGTTATTCTGCCCTTTGTCAAATCATACGGTGAAAGTTCTACCGTTACTTTGTCTCCGACCAGAATCTTGATATAGTGCATTCGCATTTTGCCGGAGATGTGCGCCAGAATCTCGTGTCCGTTGTCCAGTTTCACTCGGAATGAAGCGTTGGGCAAAGTATCGGAGATCACTCCGTCAATTTTTATCGCGTCTTGTTTGGCCATTAATTATAGATAGTTATCACTTCTGCTTTGCCTTTGCGAACAACGATCGTATACTCAAAGTGTGCTGAAGGTCTTCCGTCTTGTGTCACGATCGTCCACCGGTCCGCTGCCGTCATCACTTTGAATGTTCCTGCGTTCACCATCGGTTCGATAGCCAGGGTCATTCCCTCTTTCAATACCGGTCCTTTACCTGCTTTTCCGTAGTTGGGAACCTGCGGATCTTCGTGCAATTCTCTACCCACCGCATGCCCGACCAGATCCCGCACAACAGAAAACCCTTCCGCTTCCACATACGATTGAACGGCATTGGCAATATCACCGATCTTATTCCCCTCAATCGCCTGCTCCACTGCTCTGTCTAACGATTCTTTCGTTACTTTCATCAACCGTCTCTTCTCGTCATTCACCTCGCCGACAGGAAATGTGAATGCACCGTCACCGTAAAATCCATTCTTCAACGCACCGACATCGATCGAAACGATCTCACCCTCACGTAACACTCTTTTTCCCGGAATTCCATGAACGACTTCACTGTCGATCGAGATGCATAATGTTGCCGGGAAAAGATTCCTTGGATCAGAACCGTACCCTTTGAATGCCGGCAGTGCGTTGCAGCTTCGAATGTAATCTTCCGCCATCGCATCAAGTTGAGCTGTTGATACACCCGGTTTTATCTGCGTACCGATCAACTTGATCACATCCCCGACGATCCTGCTGCTCTCACGCATCAACTCTATCTCAGCGGGGGTTTTAATACTGCTTGCCATTACCGTCCGATACGGCCCTTGATCTTACCGCTCTTCATGAATCCATCATAATGACGCATCATCAAATGAGATTCGATCTGCTGCAATGTATCCAACGCTACGCCGATGGAGATCAACAAACTCGTACCGCCGAAGAATGACGCAAAACTTGATGTAATCCCGAATTTCACCATGAATGCCGGCAAAATAGCAATGATCGCCAGGAATATCGAACCAGGAAGCGTAATTTTTGTTAAGATATTATCGATAAAATCGGATGTATGCTTCCCAGGACGAATACCGGGAATGAATCCGCCGTTCTTCTGCATATTATCTGCAACATCGTTCGGGTTGAATGCGATCGCAGTATAGAAATATGTGAAGAACACGATCATCAATCCATAGAAGAACGAGTATGTAAATGATGTATAACTAAAATATCCTGCAAGTGTTCCAACAAATTCGCTTTCGGGGAAGAATGTCAAAA
>JBMOHT010000129.1:0-11368 GCA_049317705.1 Bacteroidota bacterium
ATGTCGGAAAGATTCTTGTCGAACGGTGATTTGCGGACGTGGATACCGCCGGAGTGTTTTCCGCTGCGGAGTTCCTGACGGAGGATCGGGATGGAGACCGCGCGGAGATCGCCTGCATCAACACCTGCGGACATGAGTCCGCACATGATCGCACGGTTCATCATTCTCGAGACGTTGTCCGAATCGCGGCTCATCAGAATAGTTTTCCCTTTACCGACGAGTCCGCCGAATGCAGCGCCGATCTTCGCGCCGAACTCTGGATTCATTTCGATATTGGAGAGTCCGGTAATGCGCGCATCGGTGAAGAGATCCTTCAGCCATTTATCCTCCCACACGAGTGAGCGGGTGAGCACGGCGCCGTCCTCGACCTCTTTTTCCGGCCAGAGTTTGATATTCGGAGCGAGACGCGCCTCTTTGCCGATGACGCACTTGTCCGATATATAGACGTTGTCATTGATGATTGCGTAATCGCCGATATTGCACCACTTCGCAACAACGCAGGAAGAGAGTTCGGCCCCTTTGCCGATGGTCGTGTCGGACCAGATGACGGAGTTTCGGATGACCGCACCATCGTCGATCACACAGTCATTCCCGATGACCGATTTGATGATCTTCACGTTCTTGCCGATCTTGCAGTTCCTGCCGATGAGCACGGTCCCTTGAAGATTCTCTTCCGATGTTTTGATCTCGGTGTTCGGTCCGACGTATGCGGTGCCGACACGATTCCCTTCATGCTGCAGTTTCACACCGTCATCAAGCGCGTCCAGATGCGCTTCCTGATATTCATTCAGATTCCCGACATCGCGCCAGTATCCTTCGGCGATGTAGCCGTATAAACCCATATCCTGTTCAAGCATTGCGGGGAAGAGGTTCTTGCTGAAATCGAATTCTTTTTGGTAGGGGATGAGCTGAAGGACTTCGGGTTCGATGATGTAGATACCGGTGTTGATGGTGTCGCTGAAGACCTCGCCCCAGGATGGTTTCTCCAGGAAGCGGGTGATCTTTCCGCCGGCATCCGTGATGACGACTCCGAATGCGAGAGGATTCGTTGCGCGGGTCAGCACAAGCGTTGCTTTCGCTTTCTTCTCCTCGTGGAACTTGATGGCCTTTGTCAGATCGAAATCCGTCAGCACATCACCGCTGATGATGATGAAGCGTTCGTCCAGAAAATCGGCAGCGTTGCGGACGCTTCCCGCAGTTCCGTAGTCCGCTTCCGCTTTCCGGTACTGCATCTTAATGCCGTACTTCGCGCCGTCGCCGAAGTGACCGGTGATAATGTCCGGCTGGTAGAACAGTGTAGAGACGATATCCGTGATGCCATGCTTCTTGAGCAAATCGACGATATGCTGCATCATCGGCTTGTTCATCATTGGAACCATCGGTTTCGGGATGTTACAGGTAAGCGGACGGAGTCGGGTGCCGAAACCGCCGGACATTATGACTGCTTTCATAGGAGTGCTCGGTTGGTCGTTAATAGGGGTTTCTGTGTTGAGTGTAGGTAAAAATTGAAAGGGGCGCAACATCTATTTTTACATAAAAAACTTAAAGGAAACTCTCACTGATTAACAATAAGTAATCAATTCTTCATTGACTTTAGGGCGGATTATCGCTAAATTCACCAAGTTTTTTGCGGTTTCTCAACGTTCAAGGACTCATTAATGCCGGAAAATCAGCAAGGGCTCCTACACTCTAATATGTTGCGTAAACTATTAGAAGAGGTGGTTCTTATCGGTGTTGGAGTCCTTCTCGTATTTTTGGGAGTCTTCAGTAAATTACTGATCACCAGTATCGTTTCCATTGGTATCGGTGCGTTCCTTTTCTATACCGCGTACGAATCCTACCGCAGTAAATTCGGCAGAAGTGCAGAGACAGAGGAAGAGGAAGAATTCCGCGACGATGCGGAAGAGGAAGAGCCGTCTGAAAACGACGAAGAACGGTACATCCGCCGTGAAGAATATTTTGTGGAGAAGGAACAGGAGCAGGAAGAAGAACAGGAACAGACTGAGCGTCCGGTGATGCCGATGAAACGATCGGAACCGGAGGTACAGGTGAAGCAGAACCGGGAACCGGTGCGCATGCAGAGCAGTTTTACTGCAGATGATTTTTTTGAAGAGAAACGAGCAGCAGCAATGAGTCAGGCAGAACCACAGAGCGAATTCAACAATCTCCTTTTGAAAGCATTACAGATCGTTAAAGAGGTCTGCTTTGCGCATTCCGTTACATTCTTTTGGGTGAAGAGCGAAACGAAGCAGCTGGTGATCGAAGGGAAGATCACGGATTCCCATGCATTCACCGCGGAGCGGAAGATCCCGCTCGGGATGGATATCGTCAGCGCAATCGGAATGAACGGTCAGCCGCAGATGATCAACAACATCTTGCCCGAAACCGAACGGAACGTTCTCAGCTACTATAAGAATTTGCAGGACATCCGTTCCTTCATCGGTGTGCCGGTGTTCTACGCTGGTGAATCGTCATCGCAGCCGATCGGAGTGCTGGCAGTGGATAGTAAGGCAGCCGATGCATACGGCGAAGAGACATTTGCGATACTGTCGCATGTTTCAAAACTGATCTCATCCATGCTCATCAGCTATACGGAAAAGTATGATCTGTTCGCCGATGTGAAACTGATCGAAGCAGATGCGACACTGAAACGGAAAGTGTCGGACCATCCTCCAGTGAGCGCTGTGGTGAATGCACTTTCCGGGGAGCTGGAGAATCTCATCGCGTGGGAATCCATCACTATCGTATTGTATGATGAAGGACAGCGTGCGTGGGCGGTTGCATCGACAAGAGTTAGAGGAAATGACCGGTTCGTCTCGCCGAAGCAGCTGATCGATTTCAATGAAAGTGTCGTCGGACATTCCATCCGCGCGAATCTGCCGCAGACGGTAAATCTCTCCACGAATTCACGGATGATCTTCAATGAACATGAAGGAACATCCGATGTGCTGAAGCACGGAATGATGGTAGTCGCACCATTTTCATCAGGCGGAAAATGTTTCGGAGCAGTTGTCGTGTCGGACAGGAATGCCAATGCGTATTCCAAAAAGGATATCGCCGCCATCCAGTACCTTGCCTCCACCATTGCACCAGAGTTCGAGATCACGGAACTCAACACGATCCTGAACGAGCATATTGCCGTGGATGAACTGACAGGGACGCTGACCAAGAAATACTTTACGTCGCGTCTGCATGAAGAATTGTTCCGCGCTACTGAGCGGGAAGAGGATCTGAGTTTAGTATTTGTTACGCTGCACAATGCGGCGGACATCCAGCAGAGATACGATCTGGACGGGAAAGATGCGGCACTTGTCCATGTTGCTCGTCATCTCCGTGCAAGTGTTCGTCCGTATGACGTTGTTGCGCGAGTCGATGCCACCACCTTCGGGATCGTCCTTGCCGACACCATTGCGAACGATGCGTTCCTCTGGGCGGAAAAACTGCGGATGGCCATCGCCGGAAGCGTCGTCTCCGTTGGAAAGAAAAGTTTCTCCATCTCCGTCACAATCGGAGTGAGCGGTGCATCCTCGAAGATGACCGGTGATGAAATAGTGAAGAATGTTTCGCACGTACTGGACCTCGCAAAAAAGGCGGGGGGGAATATCGTGAGAGTCTTCTGATGAACAAGAACGGAAAAGTGATCTGCGTAGTGCTCGACGGCGTCGGTATCGGCGCATCGCCCGATGCACATCTCTACCATGATGAGAATGCCAATACCTTCTGCAATACTGCAAAGGTAACGGGCGGATTGAATATGCCGAATATGGAGGCGCTTGGACTCGGAAATATCGCCGATATCCAGGGAGTGCCGAAGAATTCTTCTCCCACAGGAAACTTTGGGAAGATGCGCGAGGTTTCAAAAGGTAAGGACAGCACGACGGGGCATTGGGAATTCTCAGGCATCATTATGGAGAAGGATTTCCCGTATTACCCGAACGGCTTTCCTAATGAAGTGATGATAAAGTTCTGTGCGCTTACCGGCTGCAAGGGAGTCCTTGGGAATAAAGCTGCTTCAGGAACGGTAATCGTGGATGAACTCGGAGCGGAGCATGAACGGACGGGATATCCGATAATCTACACATCAGCGGATTCGGTCTTTCAGATTGCGGCGAACGAAGCGGTCATCCCGATCGAAAAATTATACGAGATGTGCGAGATAGCGCGCAATAAAGTGCTGATCGGACCGCACGCCGTGGGCAGAGTGATCGCACGTCCTTTCGAAGGATCGAATGGAAAATATAAACGGACGACGAACCGCAGGGACTTCTCGCTGTTCCCGCCGAGCACAACGATGCTCGACATTCTGTTCGAGAAGAACATCCCGACAGTCGCCGTGGGAAAGATCGATGACCTATTCGCAGGAAAGAGTCTGAGCGACAAGATCCACACGAAGTCCAACAACGAAGGAATTGAAGAGACCATCAGCTGGGCGAAGAAGACACCGCACGGATTCATCTTCACGAATCTTGTGGACTTCGACGCGCTGTTCGGGCATCGTCAGGATCCGAAGGGAATGAAAGAAGCGCTCGAGTATTTCGATACACGTCTGCCGGAGATCATGGCGACGATGAGCGGGGACGATCTGCTGATGATCACTGCGGATCATGGAAATGATCCGACGGACAACAGCACGGATCACTCGAGAGAATATGTTCCGATGGTTGTCTACTCGCCGAGCGGAAAGAAGAATGTTGATCTCGGTATCCGTCAGACATTTGCGGATCTCGGGAAGACGGTGGTGGATTATTTCGGGTTCGACGGAAAAGAGATCAAGGGGACGAGTTTTTTGAAGGAAGTGTATTAGTTGCTTTTACCACTAAGGCACGAAGGAACACTAAGAAAGCAATTGAGAACATTTACGTGCTGTGCACTTTAGAAGTGCGGAAGTTTGTAAGCAAATTTTCACGGCTCCCGTAGGGATGCCTTCGGCAAAAGACGCTAAGACGCGAAGTAAAACAAGGAATTAAAAATGTGCCTCACACTTTGAAGGTGCGTGGCACGTTAATGAATCAATTTTATGGAAAAAGCAAAACACAGCGTTCGGTTCCAGGCAGAGGTTGATGAGAACGGGCGGGTGAATTTTTCCAAGTCCGTGCCGGAACTTCAGCAGCGTGCAGGATCCAAAGTGACGGTGAAGATCTTCGGCGGTGTGCTCTCAACAAAATTGACACGGCTGGATGTGACGGAAGAAGAGATCGAGTTGATCGGTGATGTGCAGCTTGAGGACAGAGAACATGTGATGAGTTTCCTTGAGTCGCAGGGAAGTCTGAACGAGAACAAAGGATTCCGGCAGCGGATGAAACGGATGTTAGCGTGAGTGTGAAAAAGATCGTCGTGGATACGGATATCATTGCGGAACATCTGTTGACGGGAAATAAGGAATCGATTCTGCGGGCGCTGTCACGGGAGTATTTCTGTTACACCACGGTGTTCAATGCGATTGAACTTTTTGGGGCTGCAAAGAGTCTAAAAGAGAAAGAGGCGGTCCGGCAGGCGATGGATTCGCTGAAAGTGCTCGGAATCAGCCCGAAAAGCGCAAAGAATATCGGAGAGGTTGTCTCGTCTACTAAAAAGGACTATACTGCATTGATTGCAGGTGTCTGTCTGGAGGCGAAACTGCCGATCGTGACGATGAGACCAAAACGTTTTGCCGGGATCAGATCCCTGAAAGTGATACCAATAACATTATTGCTGCAATAGGACGGACATTGAGTTCGTCCATTCGAATTTTCACAGTGCGTTGAATACAATTACAAAGAAGGTACCGAAGGAATGGTAAAAATAACAAAACAATACACGAACAGAGAGAGTCAATCCCTCGACAAATATCTTCAGGAGATCGGTAAAGTCGATCTGCTGACCCCGGACGAGGAGATCGATCTTGCAAAGCGGATCAAAAAAGGGGAACAGCGTGCGCTGGAGAAACTGACGAAGGCGAACCTCCGTTTCGTGGTGAGCGTTGCAAAGCAGTATCAGAATCAGGGACTCTCGCTCGGAGACTTGATCAACGAAGGAAACCTTGGTCTGATCAAAGCGGCGAAGAGATTCGACGAGACACGCGGATTCAAATTCATCTCCTATGCAGTGTGGTGGATCCGACAGTCCATCCTTCAGGCGTTGGCAGAACAATCCCGTATCGTGCGTCTGCCGCTGAACCGCGTCGGTGCATTGAACAAGATCGGTAAAGCATTCAGTCAGCTGGAACAGGAATTCGAACGTGAACCGAGCGCCAGCGAACTTGCGGAAGAACTCGACATGTCCGTCTTCGAAGTTGCAGATACGCTGAAGATCTCCGGACGTCACTTGTCCGTAGACGCACCGTTCGCGCAGGGCGAAGACAACCGTCTGCTCGACGTGATCCAGGATGAGCGTCAGCCGGCGCCCGATTCCATTCTGATGGATGAGTCGCTGAAAGAAGAAGTGAAACGTGCGCTTGCCACATTGAGTGAACGCGAATCAGAAGTGATCCGTCTCTATTTCGGTCTGCACAAGGAACATTCGCTCACGCTGGAAGAGATCGGCGAGAAATTCAATCTCACCCGCGAACGCGTCCGTCAGATCAAAGAGAAAGCGATCCGCCGTCTGCGTCATGCATCGCGCAGCAAGAACCTCCGTTCGTATCTCGGATAACCGATGATGATGGAATCTATTTTAAAACCCCTTCTTTCGTACAGAGGGGGTTTTTCTTTTCTCGTTCTATTTGCAATGCTGATGATCATCGGCTGCGGTCCTGCATCTCCCCGTTTCGCTGGGAAGGAGAAGTCGAAGCATGAATCGAAGAAAGAAACCAAGAACGGTGCGGTGAGATTCTCTTCCAAAGAAGCGGAAGAGGAAGCGAAGGAAGATGACAAGAAGGTCGATATGAGCAATGCGCAGCAGCGGTTCACTTCTGCGACCATCTCGGAAGTTCCTGATAAAGAGAATGTGAAACCGAAAGCGGAAGATATCACACCGCCGGCCGGATTCGAGAAACAGAAGATGATGGATGCTATCCTCGGTTGGACCGGGACACCGTATGAGATGGGGGGAGAATCCAAGAGCGGCATCGACTGTTCAGGATTCGCACGTGAGATCTTCCGAGAGAGCGGCGGTATGGAACTCCCCCGGACGACGGAACAGCAGGCAAAGCTGGGGACGCCTGTAGCAAAAGAGGATATGAAGTTCGGCGACCTGGTCTTCTTTAATACAACCGGGAGGAATCCTTCGCATGTCGGGATCTATATAGGTGATGATATGTTCGCTCATGCGAGCGTGAGTTTCGGGGTGACGCTGTCGTCGATGTATTCGTCGTATTACAAAAAGAGATTTACGGAAGCGCGAAGAGTGTTGAACTAAGAATAAAAGCATTCTCAATATTCCAATATTGAAATATTGCAGGATTACAAGATTGTATGATTACAACTTTATACCATTCTTAAATTTATAGATCCTTCCATGGCAACTTTACCGATCTACTTATACGGGAACGATGTTCTCAAGAAAAAAGCGAAGTTCATCACTGATGTGACGGACGCGGATATCAAACTCATTCAGGATATGTTCGAAACGATGCATGAATCCAACGGCATCGGACTCGCCGCGAATCAGGTGGGAGAACTGAAGCAGATCCTCGTCCTGGACATCTCGGATATGGAAGCGGGTGAAGGAACGAAACCGCTGGCGATGATCAATCCGGAGATCGTTGAAGAGGAGGGAGAATGGGAAATGGAAGAAGGATGTCTCAGCATCCCCGATGTGAGGGAGAAAGTGAAACGTCCCGAGAAGATCACGGTCATCTACAACGATGTGAATATGGACGAGATCGAAATGGAAGCGGACGGCATGATGGCGCGCGTGATCCAACATGAGATGGACCATTTGAACGGCGTATTGTTCATCGATCATCTCTCCTCCACGAAGAGGACTCTGCTGCGGTCGAAGCTGAAGAAGATCTCCAAAGGTGATGTTGAAACAGAGTATGAGACGGTGATTCCGGGAGAGACCAAAGTTAAGACAAAATTGAAAAGTAAAAAGTAAAGAGCACTCACACCATCCACAGAAATATTGTCTTTGCGACTCCCAATGATCCAATATCCCCTTCTATCGGGACGAAGGAATCTACTTCTGACTCTATAAAAAAGGATTTGCTTCGTCGTCGAAAGTGTGTGCTCCCCGCAATGACAATTCAATTTTGGTGATCATATGAAAATAGTGTTCATGGGAACTCCCGACTTTGCGGTGCCGAGTCTGGATATATTGCTGAAGAACAATTACACCATTGCGGCGGTTGTCACTGCTCCCGATAAACCGCGCGGCAGAGGACAGCAAGTCAGTTTCACTCCTGTAAAAGAATGCGCAATGAAGCATTCCATTCCCGTTCTACAACCTGAATCCCTTAAGGACCCGCAATTCGTTTCCGCATTGCAGGAATTGAATGCCGATCTTTTTGTTATCGTCGCGTTCCGAATCCTTCCGAAAGAGGTCTATACAATACCGAAACAGGGTTCGTTCAATCTCCACGCATCACTGCTGCCGAAATTCCGAGGAGCCGCCCCCATTAACTGGGCGATCATTACCGGCGAGAAGGAATCCGGCGTGACCACATTCTTTCTGCAGGACAAAGTGGACACAGGAAACATCATCATCCAGGACCGGACGCCGATCAGCGAGAGCATGAATGCCGGGGAACTGCATGATGCGTTGTCCACGATCGGTTCGGGGACGGTGCTGAAGACGGTGCAGCTTATCGAGCAGGGAAAAGCAGTCCCGCTCCCGCAGGATAATTCTTTGGCTTCACCCGCACCGAAGATCTTCAAAGAGACCTGCCGCATCGAATGGAATCAGCCTGCGGCATCGATCCATAATTTCATCCGCGGGTTGTCGCCGTATCCCGCGGCTTGGACGATGCATAACGGGAAGATGATCAAGATCTATAAAGCACAGATCTCAGATGGCAGACCGCAGATGTCAGATGTGCGGTCAGGAACAATTGCAGCAACAGATAAAATACTGGAGATAAGAACTGCCGATGGTGCACTGGAGATTCTTGAAGTGCAGCAGGAGGGGAAGAAGCGAATGGGAGCGGAAGAATTCCTGCGAGGGTATAAGTTCGGTGAAGGGGATGTGCTGGAATAAAACTAAATCAGTTGTCGTTTCTTGTCATTCCCGCGTGCTTCTAGCGGGAATCTTTTTTTTATAGATGCCCGACAAGATCATTTCCCAAAGGGATCCCTTCGGGACGGGCATGACAGCTATTCTTATTTGCGGCTACTTCTTAATGGTCAGAAATTCTCCCCCACATAGAATCCAACCCATGTAGCGACCAGGCAGCCGAAGAGACTCATTCCCGCATTCAATCCGGCGCCGAAAAGATTTCCGGATTTCATCATCGCGAATGTATCATAACTGAATGAGGAGAAGGTGGTGAATCCGCCGAGGATGCCGATGACGAGGAAGAGACGAATGTTCTGGCTGACGATGATCCGTTCCTGAAAGAGGGTCATGAGCAGACCGATGATGAAACAGCCGGCGATATTCACCGCCATAGTGCCATACGGAAAGAGACTTTCGGTCTTATTTTGGATGAAAGACGCAATTCCGAACCGTGCAATACTTCCCAAAAAACCACCTAAACCAATGAATAAATACTTTTCCATAAGAGGTTATGAATCAATGCAAATGCGTTGCTTCCATTTTTGAAATGAAGTATATTACAAGACTAATTGAAATAAAATAAGAATTTTTTCACCAATAAAAAGCGTTCCATGGGCAAAGTCATTGCAATAGCGAATCAAAAAGGGGGAGTGGGAAAGACCACGACCGCGGTGAACCTTGCCGCTTCGCTTGCTGCGTCCGAACATGAAACGCTCCTGATCGACATCGATCCGCAGGCGAACGCCACGAGCGGAGTAGGGATCGAAAGCAAAGGACTCACCAAAAGCGCCTATGAGGTGATCTACGGCAGTGCCACCGCCGAAGAATCGATCATCAAAACGAGTATGCCGTATCTGTCGCTGCTCCCGTCCCACATCAATATGGTGGGACTCGAAGTGGAACTGGTGAACGAAGATGAGAGAGAACAGAAACTCCGCAAAGCACTCGCGACCGTCCGCAAGAAGTTCGAATACATCGTCATCGATTGTCCCCCGTCCCTCAGTCTGATCACACTCAATGCGCTCTCCGCGGCAGATTCCGTGCTGATCCCCGTACAGTGCGAGTATTATGCGCTGGAAGGACTCGGACAACTGCTGAATACCATCAACGGTGTGAAGAAGACATTCAATCCTTCGCTGGATATTGAAGGAGTGCTGATGACGATGTTCGATTCCCGCTTGAGATTGTCGAACCAGATCGTAGATGAAGTGAAGAAGTATTTCGGTGAAAAAGTATTCTCCGTGATCGTCTCCAGAAATGTTCGGTTAAGCGAAGCTCCGAGTTTTGGCAAACCGATCCTGCTGTATGATGCGGTGTCATCGGGAAGCAAGAATTATATCGACCTGGCAAAAGAAGTGATCAAGAACCATGAGCAGCAGCGTGCGCACAGAGGGCAATCGCTAAAATCGGCGGCACATTGAATGATTTGAAAGATCAGGCAGCAGCGTAGCGGTCGGTTAGTATATTAGAAAAAAATGTAGGACGAAGCGCCGCTTCGTCCTACATAACGGCAAATTGATTTGAAAGTCGATGCTGCAGTATTGTGGTCGATACATCCGAAAAAAACTAAAGGACGAGGCAACCCGCCAAAAAACAGTCCGGTAAACGCTTCGTCCTACATAATAGAGAAACTGTAAAACATGTCCGATCAAAAATCGAAATCAGTCTTAGGAAAAGGTCTCAGCGCTCTCATTCCCCGGATCCCGGATCAGCGGTCACTACCGACCCCGGCATCCGCTCCGAAAGAGGGAACGGTGTTCTCTTCCACGATGGAGATCGAGATCGGGAAGATCTCCCCGAATCCTTTTCAGCCCCGCCTTGATTTCGACCAACGCTCCCTTGAAGAACTGAAACAGTCCATCAAGCAGAATGGAATCATCCAGCCGGTCACCGTCCGTAGAATGCTCGGCGGGACGTATGAATTGATCTCCGGTGAACGCCGTGTACGCGCATCGCAGGAACTCGGTAAACGGACGATCCCGGCGTATATCATCAACGTTGATACCGACGCCGAAATGCTTGAGATGGGATTGATCGAGAATCTTCAGCGCGAGAATCTCAATCCGATAGAAATCTCTCTCTCGTTCAAACGATTGATTGATGAGTGCAGTCTTACGCAGGACCAGGTAGCGGAAAAAGTGGGGAAGGAACGTTCCACAGTGACGAACTTCCTGCGTCTGCTGAAACTTCCCGAGAAGATCCGTCAGGGAGTGCGCGACAATAAGATCTCCATGGG
>JBMOHT010000130.1:0-11299 GCA_049317705.1 Bacteroidota bacterium
CACTGCGTGCATTTATAGCATGCACCCGAACGGATCATCAGACTTCCGCATTCATGGCACGGAGGCGCATCTGCCTGTGTCTGGAACACGTATTTCTCTCCGCGCTCCGCAGCTGAGACCACTTCTGCTCTTGCTTCGACTCTGGGAGCCGCTTCAAGCACAGGTGTTTCGCTGACCATGGATTTTACCTGCTCGTCCTTCGGAAGGAATTTGATCCCCAACCAGCGGAAGAGATAATCACAGATCGATTTTGCGATCGGGATATCCGGGTTCTGCGTGAAGCCGGACGGCTCGAAGCGCATATGACTGAATTTATCGACCAGCACTTTGATCGGCACGCCATACTGCAGTGCAATGGAGATCGATGTTGCGAATGCATCCATCATACCGGAAAGTGTGGAACCTTCTTTCGACATGGTGATGAATACTTCTCCGGGCGTTCCGTCCTCATACATACCGGCAGTGATATATCCTTCATGACCGGCGATGCTGAACTTGTGCGTGTATGCTGCGCGTTCTGCAGGCAGACGGCGGCGGGCAAGACGTGCATCTACTGCTTTCTTCTCTTCCTTCTTCTTATCGCCATCGAGCGATGTGGAGAGGGGCTGTGTCCGTTTGCAGCCGTCGCGATAGACCGCGACTGCTTTCAATCCAAGCTTCCACGATTCCACATACGCCTGCATGATATCATCCGGCGTAACATCGGAAGGCATGTTGACCGTCTTGGAGATCGCACCGGAAAGGAACGGCTGTGTTGCACCCATCATTTTGATATGTCCCATATATTGAATGGAACGTTTTCCTTTGGACGGTTTGAATGCGCAGTCGAACACTGAAAGATGTTCTTCCTTCAGGAACGGTGCACCTTCGATCGTATCATTCTTATCGATATAGGAAACGATATGTTCGATCGCTTCGCTGTCATATCCTAACTTACGCAATGCTTCCGGAACGGTCTGGTTGACGATCTTCATCATTCCGCCGCCGACAAGCTTCTTGTATTTCACAAGAGCGATATCGGGTTCAACACCGGTCGTATCGCAATCCATCATGAAGCCGATGGTGCCGGTCGGCGCCAGAACAGTTGCCTGACCGTTACGGTAGCCGTGTGTTTTGCCGAGCTCGATTGCTTCTTTCCACGACCGGCTCGATGCTTCCCACAGTTCGTTCGGGACGTAATCCTGAGAGATACGGTCCGCATGGATGCTGTGCTTGTTCATCACATTCAGCATCGGTTCACGATTGACCGCATACCCTCTGAACGGTCCGGTATGTTCCGAGATACGGGCGGACTGTGCATATGCTTCGCCGCACATGAGCGAGGTGATCGCTGCTGCATATTCACGTCCTGAATCAGAATCATATGCCAGACCGCGTGCCATTAAGAGAGCGCCGAGGTTTGCATATCCGAGTCCGAGAGGACGGTAATCGTGACTGTTCTTCTCGATCGCCGGTGTCGGATAACTTGCGTTATCAACAAAAATTTCCTGTGCTGTGATGGTAATGCCGACAGCATGTTTGAACGACTCAACATTGAACTCGCCGTCATCCGTTCTGAATTTCATCAGATTGAGAGATGCAAGGTTACATGCAGAATCATCCAGATACATATATTCGCTGCAGGGATTCGATGCATTGATACGTGCGGTGTTGGATGATGTGTGCCATGCGTTCACGGTGGTATCGAACTGCATTCCCGGATCGCCGCACAGCCATGCTGCTTCGGAGATCTGACGCATCAGATCTCGTGCACGGTACGTATCGACCGGTTTGCCGCCTTTGACAGCTTTGGTATGCCATTCTTTATCTTCCAGAACAGCTTTCATGAAGTCATCGGTAACGCGGACGGAGTGGTTCGCATTCTGATACGAGACTGAATCATACGCACCGCCGGGAACGTTGAATCCGCCGTTATAACCGGCATCGATCAATGCCCATGCTTTCTTCTCTTCCACTGCTTTACAATTGATGAACTCCACAACATCAGGATGTTCGACATTCAGAATGACCATCTTTGCTGCACGACGGGTCTTACCGCCGGATTTGATCACGCCTGCGAATGCATCAAAGCCTTTCATAAAGGAAACAGGACCCGAAGCTGTTCCGCCGCCGGCCAATGTCTCTTTAGAAGAGCGAAGTGTCGAGAGGTTGGAACCTGTTCCTGAACCGAACTTAAAGAGCATACCTTCCGTGCGGGCCAGACCAAGGATTGATTCCATGGAATCCTGCACAGAATTGATGAAGCAGGCTGAACACTGCGGTTTCTCTTCAACGCCAACGTTGAACCATACCGGACTGTTGAATGCCATGTACTGATTCACGAGGATATAGCAGAGTTCACTGTAGAATATCTCTGCATCCTGCTCGGTTGCGAAATATTTCTGTTTGCGGCCCCATGCTACTGTCGATTTTGCCACTCGATCAACGATCTGTCGGACGCTGGTCTCACGTTCCGGTGTATTGATCTGACCATGGAAATACTTCGACACGACAACATTTGTAGCGGTCATCGACCATGATTTCGGGATCTCGACGTTCTTCTGTTCAAAGATCTTTTCCCCTTTTTCATTCGATATTACTGCTGATCTTAATTCCCATTCCACCTGGGAGAAAGGATGTATCCCCTCCTGAGTGAAAAAACGACGGAATGTAAGCCCTTGAGTTCCCGATTTCTTTCGCGATGCTGTTTCCTTTACCGCTACTTTAGTGTCACTCATTAGGTTATAACCTCCTGTTAATTAAAAAGTTTTGATAAAATTGGTATAAGGTGTCTGAATTATCAGTTACTGTCAAAAGGACCTTAATTTTGAACAAAAAGGGGAAAAAGTACCCTACATCCTCTTTTTGAAGAGAAAGCCCCTGGTTTATTTACTCAAAATTAACGTACAGATAACGCGGAGAGAATTGCTTCCTGTGTAACTGTATGCGAATATAGATGGTTACAACACTCAAGTCAAGAAGAAAATGAGGTCAAATACAGTGATAATTATGGAGTCAAAACTTAACTTGACAAAAAAAACAAAGACAATGCCTTTCTTGACAATTGCCACATAACGCCGTTATAGAACGAACAAAAACATCACTCCGAGATTATAACGGACGATCACAACCGGATGAGGAATTGGCAGCGCGAACCCCTGTATAACGACCATAGCGTATAACGGACGACAATACTTACGCCGCAAATCGATCGACCGATCACACTGGTGATGGCGGAAATGTAACGATAGAATTTCAGAACACACTTTAATTTGCAACCTATTCTCTTTCTTCAATGTCAATATCCCTTAGCGACAACCAATTGCACCGTGGGAATCCACATTGACTTTAGGGCATTTTTTCAATAAATTTTCATGTTATCGTACTTTTCTTCTATACTTAATCTTCTCTTATGCAATCATACATACCTATTTTCATGATGATCGGAGTTGCGGGATTCCTTGGTCTTGTCTTCCTGACTCTGCAGCGTTTTCTCGGACCGCATCGTCCGAACCCCGAAAAACTTTCGACCTACGAAAGCGGCATGCCCCCCATCAATACTGCGCGCGAACGATTTTCCGTGAAGTATTACATGGTCTCCGTTCTCTTCATCCTGTTCGATATCGAAGTGATCTTTCTGTATCCATGGGCCGTGAACTTTCGCACGTTAGGATTGTTTGGATATGTTGAGATGATCACGTTCATCATCATCCTTCTTGTCGGTTATATCTACATCTTGAAAAAAGGAGCTTTGCAATGGGATTAGAACATGCCTTAGGCGACACCGCACTCACGACTACGATCGATTCCGCCATCAACTGGTGCAGAAAGAATTCCATCTGGCCGATGCCGCTGGGAATTTCCTGCTGCGGTATCGAGATGATGGCCTTCGCCATGCCGCGTTTCGACGTTGCTCGGTTCGGTGCTGAAGTATTCCGCTTCTCTCCTCGCCAGTCCGATCTGCTGCTGGTTGCCGGGACCACCACGTATAAGATGGCGACCGTCGTCCGCAAGATCTATGATCAGATGCCCGATCCCAAATGGGTGATCGCAATGGGGGCATGCACTTCGTCCGGCGGAATGTACAGAACCTATTCCGTGGTCCAAGGCATCGACCAATTCCTACCCGTAGATGTGTATGTTGCCGGCTGTCCTCCCCGTCCCGATAATCTTCTTCACGCATTGATGATGATCCAGGAAAAGATCCAGCGCGGCGAAAGCAGAGGCACGCCGATGACGGTGGCGGCGGAACAGAAAGAACAACAGCTGCTCCAGATCCAGGGCGTGAACAATAATTGATCCTCTATTATAGAGCAACATGCGGCGCACCGGCAACACTGCCGATGTTCCGATGAACAAATCCTAAACCGTTTGACCTTATGTTAACGACTGTCGTAGAAAAACTCACCGCTGCATTTCCCAACAGCATTGTCTCCGTCAACGAATTCCGCGGCGAGACCACCGTTGTGGTAAAGAAACAACAGATCGTCGAGATCTGCCGATTCCTTCGCGATGACGAAGTAACATTATTCGACTACTGCTCGGATGTCTGCGGTGCCGATGCCTATACACCGGAGAATCGTTTCGAAGTGATCTACAATCTTTATTCCACCAAACTGAATCACCGCATCAGAGTGAAAGTGACCGTGGACGAAGCAGATATCCACTGTCCGTCCGTTACGTCTGTCTGGCCCGGTGCAAACTGGCCTGAACGCGAGACCTTCGACATGTTCGGTATCATCTTCGACGGTCACACCGACCTTCGAAGGATGTATATGCCGGAAGAGTTTGAATATCATCCTCTCCGTAAAGATTTCCCGATGATGGGTGTTCCGGACTCGATCCCCCTTCCACGAAAATAATTATCTTATAATAGAACATACCGATGAATTTAGAACAAGCAATGGAAGTACGGCAGCAGAGGATCCTCGCTGCGTTAGAGAATAAGAACACCAGCGTCTACTTTGACGATGCGCTCGAGAATGAGATGATCCTGAATATGGGACCTCAGCATCCTGCAACACACGGTGTGCTTCGCCTGCTGATCAAGTTGGACGGTGAGACCGTTGCGGCTTGTGTGCCGGAGTTGGGATATCTGCACCGAGGATATGAGAAGCTGGCTGAGAACTGTTCCTACCATGAGTTCATCCCTCACACAGATCGTCTTGATTATCTTTCACCGTTGATGAATAATACCGCGTACGTCCTGGCGGTAGAAAAACTTGTCGGTATCGAAGCACCGAAACGCGCGCAGTACATCCGCACGATCATCTCGGAAATGGCCCGTATTTCCTCGCATTTGCTGGGGATCGGCGCATTGGCAATGGACGTTGGCGCACTGACCGTCTTCACATGGACTTTCCGTGAACGCGAAAAAATGTATGACATCTTTGAATTGCTGACCGGTGCACGATTCACCACAAGCTTTACACGCGTGGGCGGACTTGCCCATGATATGACACCTGATGTCATCTCCGCAGTGAAAGCATTCTTCGATCAGTTCCCCGAAAAGTTCAACGAGTGTATCACCATGCTGAACACCAACCGAATTTTCGTGGAACGATTGGACGGGGTCGGTATCATCACCCGTGAGCAGGCGATCGCGATGGGAATGAGCGGTCCGAATCTTCGTGCTGTCGGATTGGAATGCGATCTGCGAAAGACTCAGCCTTATCTGGTCTATAATGAACTTGATTTCAATATCCCCGTGCTGAACGACGGTGACTGTCTCTCCCGCTATTACGTCCGTCTGAATGAAGTAAAAGAGAGCGTGAAGATCATCCGTCAATGCCTTGAAAAGATGCCTGCTGGGCCGGTCCACGCGAACGAACCGAAGAAGGTTCTTCCCCGCAAGGAACAGATCTACACGAAGATGGAAGAGCTCATCCACGACTTCATGCTGATCAACTTCGGCGTGAATCCTCCGGTCGGAGAGGTCTATCACGCAGTGGAAGCATCCAAAGGAGAACTCGGATTCTACATCCAGTCCCGCGGAGAAGGACATCCATGGCGCTTAAAGATCCGTTCACCCTCATTCATGAACCTGCAGTCAACATCGCTGCTCGTTGAAGGCGGAATGATCTCGGATATCGTCGCTGTGCTCGGAAGTCTTGACCCCGTCATGGGAGAAGCTGATAAGTAACCATTCATCGTACATCGTTCAACGGCATTGTTCCTCTGAACGGTCTTTCATTCTGTCACTTTATAAAATCTATGCTCAAACCTGAAAATCTCGAAAAAGCTCAAGCACTCTTCAGCCGGTATCCGGAAAAGAAAGCAGCACTGCTTCCCATCCTGTGGATCGCACAGGAACAGGATGGATGGATCTCCGTTGATATGATGAAATTCATCGGCGACCTGGTCGGAGTTCCGTATGCCCATGTTCTCGGTGTCGTCACGTTCTACACAATGTATAACGACAAAAAACTGGGAACGCATCATATCGAGGTCTGCACCAATATCTCCTGCCAACTGCGCGGCTCGGATAAGATCCTCTCCGCTGTGGAGAAAGCGTGCGGAACAAAACTCGGTACGACTTCAGCGGACGGGAAATTCACGATCAGCGAAGTGGAGTGCATGGGAGCATGCGGCGGCGCTCCGATGCTCGCCATCGGTGAGGAGTATCATGAACATCTTACCCCCGAAAAAGCGGAACAGATCCTTGCCGGTCTGAAATAATTCAATCGAAACCGTTCCACCCATTTATTGAGACTATGGAAAAATACATTCTCCCGGAGATCACGAACTATCATCACATTGATGTCTACGAAAAGAACGGCGGATACGCGGCGCTGAAGAAAGCGCTGCAGATGAAGCCGGAAGAAGTGATCGATGAAGTGAAGAAATCCGGATTGCGCGGCCGCGGCGGTGCATGCTTCCCCACAGGATTGAAATGGTCATTCATGCCGAAAGGCAGTGAACGGCCGAAGTTCCTTGCAGTGAACGGCGACGAATCTGAACCCGGCACATTCAAAGACAGACAGATCTTCGAACAGAATCCGCACATGATGATCGAAGGTATCCTCATCGGCTGCTATGCTATGGGGATCAACGCCGCATATTTATATATCCGCGGTGAATACGGCAAGTGGATCAGAATGGTGAATAAAGCTCTGGAAGATGCGTATGCCAAAGGATATATCGGACAGAACATCCTCGGAACCGGATTCTCCACGAACATCTACACCCATAAAGGCGCAGGCGCATATATCTGCGGTGAAGAATCCGCACTGATGAATTCTGTTGAAGGTGAACGCGGTTATCCCCGTATCAAACCTCCGTTCCCCGCAGCTAAAGGACTCTGGGCTTCGCCGACGACCATCAACAATGTAGAGACAATGACGAACGTTCCGCTTATCATCAATAAAGGGGCGGAATGGTATTCAAAAATAGGGAATGCTAAACATCCCGGACCGATCCTTGTCGGTATCAGCGGACATGTGAATAAACCCGGTGTGTACGAGATCCCGACCGGTGTTCCGCTCCTTTCTCTGATCAACGATCCGCAATATGGCGGCGGTGTTTTGGGCAACAAGAAGATCAAAGCGGTCATTCCCGGCGGTTCTTCCACAATGATCCTCCGCGGAGAGAATCTTGAAGGTGTCTGCATGGATGCTGATTCTCTGAAAGCTGCCGGCTCATCGGTCGGAACAGCAGGACTGATCGTGATGGATGAGGATACGGATCTCGTCCGCGTTCTGGCGCGCCTATCCCACTTCTATCATCACGAATCATGCGGTCAGTGCACACCGTGCCGCGAAGGAACAGGCTGGCTGGAAAAGATGCTCCATCGCTTCGAGCATTATGAAGCACGCCAGGAAGATATCGACATGCTGGTGAACGTTGCAAACCAGATCGAAGGAAATACGATCTGCGCCCTCGGTGATGCAGCGGCATGGCCGGTGCAAAGTTTCGTGAAACGCTTCAGAGAAGAATTCGAAAAACGGGTCAAAGTCAAAGAAACTGCAGCAGTGTAAACCATTGATTCGAACTGACGCCGGTCTTACGATCGGCGTTTTTTATTCCCCTTCACCACTCATATGATCAGTTTGAAGAAAACCGTACTTCTTCTGTTCTTGTCATTCCCCCTTATTCTTTTTTCACAGCAGCATCCGCTGCCGGTAGAATCCGCATCCCTTCTCGAAGCAGGACATGCGCAGTTCGATTTCACGGCGGCATATTTCCATGATCAGACGTATCCGCTTTCAGGACTTACCGGTGACCTTACAAAATTCGGAACGATCCGCATTGCCGTCTCCTTAAGTGAATTTGTGGAATTGCAGACGGACGGAACACTCTTGAATATCCTGCGCATCAATGACCGGAAACCTGCATTCAACTCAACGAGGACCATCAGTGCGAATCCGACATCGGACATCGGAGATTTTTCGTTCTGGACGAAATTCGCCGTGCTGAACGAGTATTCCACCGGGATCGGCTTTTCCGTCCGGTTCGGGATACAGCTGCCGAATGCCAGTAACGAATCCGGACTCGGGATCGATGAGATGAATTTCCATTCTTCGCTCCTCTTCCAAAAGCATTTTGCCGGTAAGTGGACAATCAATACAGGACTCGGGATCCTTGGCGACCCTACAGTTGCAGGCCAACAGCATGATGTATTCATCTATGGGATCGAATACACGCTCCCAATCGGCGAGACAACATATCTGCTGCTGCAATATGCAGGCCGCAGAGGACATGAAGGGACGGGAATCTACCATCTGGACAATGCGAAAGTAGGTTTAGAGTATGAGATCGGTGATCTTTCGCTCAGTGCTGCGGCAGTGACTAATTTTTCTGCTGAGGATAAATCGAAAGGGATCGAACTTACCGCATCCTATTTATTTCAATTCATCGATTTGAGAAGACAATGACCACCATAAAACCACGTGCTTTAAGGAAAGGCGATGTTATCGGAATTGTTTCTCCGGCAAGTCCGCCAAGTTCAACGGAAAAGATCTTTAAAGGGGCTGAATATCTCGAACGGCTCGGCTATAGGGTCAAGTTCGGGCGGAATGTGGAGAAGGTCTACGGATATCTCGCCGGGACCGATCAGGAACGGGCGGATGACATCAATGAAATGTTCGCTGATAAGGATGTCAAAGCGATCATCGCCGTCCGCGGAGGATACGGAACACCAAGGATACTCCCCCTGCTGAATTACAGTCTTATCAAAAAGAATCCAAAGATCCTCGTTGGATACAGCGATCTGACCGCACTTCAGCTGGCGATCTTTCGTAAGACCGGACTTATCACATTCTCGGGTCCGATGTCGGGTGTGGAAATGTTCAAAGGGATCGATCCTTTCACTGAGGAGCATTTTTGGCGGTGTGTCACCTCCACGAAAAAATTAGGTGCGTTCGTTAACCCCGACAACAAGGGATTGGTTCCTCTCGTTCCGGGAAAAGCAGCCGGTATTCTGCTGGGAGGGAATTTGTCTCTCATCGTCGCGATCGCCGGTAGTCCCTACCTCCCGTCATTCAAAGACTCGCTCTTATTTATTGAAGAGGTCGAAGAAGAAACATACCGTTTTGACAGGATGCTGGGTCAACTGATGCTCACCGGTATCCTTAAAGATGCAAAAGGTGTCATCATGGGAGAATTAACAGATGTGAAGACCAGCGATACCGAAAAACCATTTCTTACTGTAGAGCAAGTAATGAAAGATTATCTCGGCGGCTTGTTGAAACCCGTCGTTACAGGATTGGTGTACGGACATATTCCAAGGAAACTGACCATGCCTCAGGGAATCCGCGCTACGATCGATGCTAAGAATGGAACACTTGTCATAAATGAGTCAGCGGTCCGCTGACACACTGTTCAACGGCAGAATATTGCAAAAAACGCTTATTTTTCGCTGCTTTTCATTGACAAACGGACCTTTTGTTCTTACATTTGTATTGAATTTTATGATATTTTTGCTTGTTGAAGGGTCCACTGCGTGTTAAATATCGCTGTCTTTGCATCCGGGCGCGGCTCTAATTTTGAAGCATTGCAGCGTGCAATTGAACAAGAAGCATTTCCTGCAAAGATCGTTACCGTCATCAGCAATAATTCTTCTTCCGGTGTTCTTGCTCTTGCCCGTTCGTTCGATATTCCGGCGTTCCATCTCAGCCAGCGGCAGTTTCCCGGTCCGGAAGTTTTCAATCATAAAATTCTCGAGACACTCAGCACATTCGGCGTCAACTTCATCGTGCTTGCCGGCTATATGAAGAAGTTGGATGCTGAGATCATCCGTGCATTTCCACAACGCATCATCAACATCCATCCTGCACTGCTTCCGAAACACGGCGGTCCGGGAATGTATGGTATGCATGTTCATGAAGCGGTGATCGCAGCGAAGGAAAAAGAATCCGGTGCAACGGTCCATTATGTGAACGAGAACTATGATGAAGGCGGGATCATTGCACAAGGACGTGTCGCACTCTCAGACAATGAAACTGCGGAGACTCTCGCAGCAAAAGTTTTGACGGTGGAACATCAGCTACTGCCGAATGTTGTGAAACAATTTTCAGAAACTATATAGGACCAAAGGACAAGCACACTTGCTCAAGATCAAACGCGCGCTCATCAGTGTATCGGACAAACAAGGGATCGTTGAATTCGCCGCAGCACTTAACGCTGCCGGTGTCGAGATCATCTCCACAGGCGGTACACACTCCCTTCTCATCTCGAATAATATCCCTGCAAAACAGATCTCTGAGATCACCGGTTTTCCCGAGATCCTCGACGGACGAGTGAAGACTCTGCATCCTGTTGTGCATGCCGGACTTCTTGCAGTGCTGGACAATCCGGAACACCAGGAACAACTGAAGAAGCATAACATCACTCCGATCGATCTGGTGGTTGTTAATCTTTATCCTTTCGAAGCAACGATCGCAAAACCGGATGTTCATCTTGAAGAAGCGATCGAGAATATCGATATCGGCGGTCCGACGATGCTCCGTTCGGCAGCAAAGAATTACCGATTCACCGCTGTGATCGTGAACCACAACCGCTATGGATCCTTCCTGAGTGAAATGAAAGAACAGAACGGCATCAGTGAAGAGACCTGTTTCTCATTGGCAAAAGAAGTATTTGAACATACTGCGCATTATGATTCGATGATCTCGGCATACCTTTCCGGTCCGTCAGAAAAACAGCAGCTTCCGGCAACATTCTCTTTTTCGATAAAAAAATATGCGGACCTTCGGTACGGTGAGAATCCCCACCAGTCCGCCGCGCTCTACGGTTCATTCGATGATACGTTGAAGAAACTGCACGGGAAAGAGCTCTCCTTCAATAATATCATCGATGCGAATGCTGCGGTGAATCTTGTCGC
>JBMOHT010000131.1:0-11191 GCA_049317705.1 Bacteroidota bacterium
GTGAGCGGAGCGGTCGCCATTGTTCCTTTGGAGACCGACAGCAGGATCGAATTCCCGTCCGGTGAGATATCACGTACCGTTCCGTTCCCCATATTGATCCCTCCCACTTCCGATGGATTGAAATACTCCCGAACCGCTCCGACGGTGAACGTTTGACCGCTGCCGTTCACTTGCGCTGCCATGATCTTTCCGCCGTTCAAATAATAGATCTCTTTTCCGTTGTTCTTCCAAAATGGTGTTCGTCCGCCGCTCGTGGAGACCTGCCACTTCGCTCCCGGACCGGGGAATGGTCTTACATAGATCTCAGTTTTCCCTGATTCATCGGACTGGTATGCGACCCACTTTCCATCTGGTGAGAACACCCCTGCTCCCTCTGAGAACTCTGTGTGCACGAACGGGATCGGTGTTCGGTCTCCGACCATCGGTATCGCCCAGACATCCATCTTAGTTTTGGGATCACCGCTGGAAGTGAAGAGAACATATTTACCATCATTGGACCAATCACTGGGAGCCTTCAGCAATGGAGAGGCCAACAATAACTTTTCATCCGTGACTCCATTCGTATTCTTCTCATAGAGATCATAATGACCATTACGGTTCGATGAGAATATGATACTCTTCCCATCGGGAGACCAGATCGGATTGGCGTCCACAGAATTATCGAACGTAAACCTTGTCTTCACCCCGCGAACGATATCCAAGAGCCACACATCGGCATTGCGGGCAGAGACCTCATACAGGTCCATAACGATCATGCTCCCATCCGTTGACAGTCTGGAGTTCACAAAAACTTCCGGCTGACCGAATGAACGTTTCTTCGTACCATCAGGACCGAACAGTGCCAATTCAGGGACCGATGCAGCGCTTTTTCCCATATAGACCAGAACTCCGTTCTGGGATACGGTAAATGAAGCGACGCTGTATCGGGTGCTGAAGTCAACCGACTCTGCGATCGGAAAGGGATCGCCTTTCAATTCCAAAGCATCGGGATCGAACGCATGCGCCATGAGCGAATTCTCCCTCATATAGAGAAGATATCCGTTCGCATACGCCGCATTGGAAATTCCGTTGAAGAGCCGTTTGTTCACCGTTCCGTCCACTGAACCGACACAGATCGCATCAAGAGCACTGCCGCTGCCGGAGGCTGTCGTTCGTGCAAAATAGAGGAAATGTTTCCCGTCCGGCAGAAACACGGGATACCGATGTGTCTGTTCCTTCTTCGTTGTGTCAAGAGTGGTGAGCTGAACCGGGAAACCGCCTGCATCTGATACGACGGACAATCCGGTGCCCTGATCGACCGGCAGTACGATCTTTCCGTCCTTTCCCCATGTTGCACCGCGGAACGTTATCACATCACAGATGGTGAACGGAGGTCCTCCGCTCTTTTCTACCCTCTTCAATTTATTGTTTGAAAAGAATCCGATATAATGATTATCGGGGGACCAAAAAGGAAAGGCTGCACCCTGTGTCCCTTGAATTTCCATTGCCTGAAGTGCATCGATACGACGGGTCCATAAACTTGAATTGCCGGACGAATCGACCGCGACGAATGCGATCGTACTTCCATCAGGTGAGATCGCTATTTGACCGCCGCCGACTGCATTACTGTAATTGTGTTGGTCCGGACTCGGGATAAATGCGCGGATGACCTTCTTCTCATCACGGAACGGCGAGAGGTTCGGTACAAGCAACAGAACCATTGCTGCAATCAGGAAGAGAGCAGAAAGTATCACCCACACGGGCGAAGCGATGATACGCAAAAGTGAATTCCCGGAACGGACGGGAGATGCAGCTGAAGCGTTTGACCATGCTTTTGAATTCGGTCCAACAGGAGTCATCGTCCTGCTGGCTCGCGAACGGCTCGATTCGCGTTTGAATCTCCGGAGTTCTTTCGATACTTCGGCAATGGATTGATACCGTTCCGTCGGATCCTTTTCAAGACACTCCAACACGATCGCATCCAGAGCAGGATCGAGTTCCGGCTTGATCGTGACCATAGGAGGAACATCGACATTCACGATCTCATACAGAATCGCACTTTCATGGGCGCCATTGAACGGCGACCGTCCGGCGATCATCTCATATAAAAGAACACCAAGAGAAAAGATATCAGAGCGGTGGTCTGCTTCGATTCCCTGCACCTGCTCCGGAGACATATATCCAAGAGTTCCGACAGTGCTTCCCATCTTCGTCAGCCGCGATGTACCGGCGAGTTTCGCAAGACCGAAGTCCATGATCTGCACGATACCATCTTTGCGGACCATGATGTTCTCCGGTTTGATATCCCGATGAATGATCCCCTTTTCGTGCGCTACGGCAAGTCCGTCCGCGATCTGTATACCGATCTCGATCGCCTGTTTCAGACTGATGGAGGATTTCTTATCCATCAGCGTCTGTCCATCGACATATTCCATGACGATGAACAAGTTCTTTTCATGTTCCTGAATATCGATGATGGAACAGACGTTCGGATGATTCAGCGCAGCGGCGGATTTCGCTTCCTGAATGAAGCGTGCCTTATCCTGCTCCGATGCAGCCATGTGCGGCGGAAGGAATTTGAGCGCGACGAAGCGGTCGAGTTTGGTGTCCTGAGCTTTGTAGACGACGCCCATCCCGCCCTCACCGAGTTTCTCGATAATCTTATACTGAGATATTATTTGGCCGACCATAGGATTTATTCATTTATTGATCTGTTCATTGATTCATTGAAGAACAATGTTGCAATAACCATCTATTGCTCTCTCGCAAAGCCCCAAGGGGGCAGGTCGCGAAGACGCAAAGAATAATTGAAAAACAAAATATTCCCATATCAATTTTGTCATTCCCGCACGTTTTTGGCGGGAATCCATGATCTTGGACCCCCGATAGGAGCACTCGGGGGTGACAGGTTGATTTTTGAGATAGCGTCTATTTTTTATTTTCATTTGCTGTCAGCGCTTTCACTTCATCCGTCCAATTCAGCACAACCGAGATATCCTTATACGAGATCCCTTTGGCCGGCTGCGTGGTGACAAAATACTGTCCATCGGAAGTGATATCGTAACTGATGCCGCTATCAACATTCTGTGCGGGAAAATTCTTTACGAGCACGGTCGGCACGCCGGCGGAGAAGGTTTTCTCTGTCGTCACGGGAACACTCATGATCTGAGAACTTTTCCGGTAATAGAGATATTTCCCGTCCGGTGACCAGCGTGGTTCTTCGGCAACGTCGCTGGAGATCTGCCACTTCCCTTCCTTTTCCGGGAATGAACGGACATAGATCTGATAGGAACCCGACTCATCGGTTAGATACGCTACCCATTTGCCATTCGGTGAAATACTCGATTCGTATTCGTCCCTGGGTGATTCCAGATATTTCCATGGTGCTTTATCACCGACCAGTGGGATCACGAGAAGATCGGATTGTGAGTTCTTCGTGAGGTGATCCACGAGCAGAAATTTACCGTCTCGGGACCAGTGGTTGAGATAGACCCTGATATCCTTCGCATCATAAACCATCTTTTCCTCACCGCTGCCGTCAGAAGGTTTTATAAAGACTCCTGTCTTGCCCTCTTTACTCCTCTTAAAATATGCGATCAGTTTTCCATCGGGAGACCAGAGCGGTGTCCGGTTCAAACCTCCGAAAGTAAGTTTATTCAACGTCCTGGCTGCGATATCAAAGATCCAAATATCGAAATTCTCGCCGTCCCGGATGGATACCGCCAATTTTTTATTGTCCGGTGACAGTTTCGGTTCGATATACGGATGACTGCCGGAATCGATAACGGTCGCTTCACCTTTCGTATTGATCTTAACGATCTTCCGGCTTTCACCTTCAACAGCTCCCGGCAGATAGACCAACGTGCCGTTATCCGAAACGACATAATTCGTGATACCGGTGGTCGTTTCGCTGTAGACTCCCTGAACAACAGGAATGGGCTGCCCTGTTACTTCAAGTTTATCTGCATCGAATGATACAATATAGAGCACACCTGACCGTGAAAAGAAGAGATGACCCGTGGAAACATATTTTGCATTACTGGCTCCGCGGAAGACCGTTTTGCGCTCTCCCGTTTGGATGTCCACAACATCGATACGTGCGTTCTCATAATAATCAGGACTGGAGATGAGTCCAACCGTGAACAGCACATGTCTCCCGTCCGGCATGAATGAGGGCCAGCGGTGTGTCCGTTCATTATTCACGGTATCAATAGTGGTGATACTTTTGGCGGTTCCTCCGTCGCCGGAGACCATCTTCAATTCAGAGACCGCGAACGGAGAGAACACCACATCACCGTTCTTTCCCCACGTTCCGCCTCTGTTATCCGGTGCCTCCGCAAGCGTGATGGGAGTCCCGCCGGTGAGCGACATTTTTTCCAACTTTCCGTTTCGGAAGAAGATGATCCATTTATCATCCGTAGAAAAGAACGGAGAGGAACAATTCTCGATCCCTTCGATCTGCGTGCATTCCATGGAACTCATTTTACGGAGATAGAAATGATTGTTTGCTTTGAACACAATCAGCTTCCCGTTATGAGAAATGGAAAGAGCGGGATACGCACTGATATCGAGCACTTTATCCTGACCGATATCCAATGCGAATTTTGCGACAATATTCTCCGAGTCAGCGCGGCGGGACATGAACCATACAGCTGTCAATGCAGCCGTCAGCAGAAAAATGATCACCCACGGCAATATCGTCGAACCAAAGATCCTCGACAGATCGATCCTGCGGTTCATGATCTCCAGAACGAATGAACCGGACGGTGCTTCGTTATTCTTTTGAGCGGAAGCGGGATGACTCGTCGATCGCAGAACTGAATATGCCCTGCTGTTCGTCTGTCCGGTCGATTTCTTGATCTTGCGCAGATCCTTCGCCAGTTCTTTGGCGGACTGGCAGCGGTCGTCTTTCTCTTTCTGCAGGCACTCGAGAATGATATGGTCGAGTTCCGGATCGGTCCCTTCTTTCACAGCAGAGATCGGTGCGGGATCGACATTTACGATCTCGTACATTATGGCGGTCTCGTGAACTCCCTTGAACGGCGATTCACCGGCGAGTAATTCATACAGAACCACACCGAGTGAAAAAATGTCCGTGCGATGGTCGACATCAAGTCCCTGCACTTGTTCGGGGGACATGTAGCCCATCGTCCCCATCGTCGTCCCTGCTTTTGTCAACCGCGAAACATTCCCTGATGTATACAATTTCGCCAGACCGAAATCCATGATCTGCACGATACCGTCCTTGCGGATCATGATATTATCCGGCTTGATGTCGCGGTGGACAATTCCTTTTTCGTGCGCAGCGGCGAGTCCTTCGGCGACCTGGATACCGATCTCTAAGATCTGTTTTGCCCCAAGCTGTTCTTTTTTGTCCTTCAGCGATTTCCCGTCGACGAATTCCATGACGATGAAAAGCTGCCCTTCAAATTCGGAGATATCATGGATCGTGCAGACATTCGGATGGTTGAGCGCCGATGCTGATTTCGCTTCCTGGATAAAACGCGCCTTGTCCTGCTCCGATGCAGCAAGATGAGAGGGAAGGAATTTGAGTGCGACGAAGCGGTCGAGTTTGGTGTCCTGCGCTTTGTACACCACCCCCATCCCACCCTCACCGAGTTTCTCAATTATTTTATATTGTGATATTATTTGTCCGACCATAAGATTTGTTCATTTTCTGATTGATTCATTGATTCATTTAAGAGCAGCGTCACTTTCAATGGTTCAATGATGAAATGATTCGATGAATCAATGATTCATTCTTCTCATTAAAGAAGTCCTATTTTTTTGAGCATCTTATCGAAACGGGGATCCGAACGGAGAGGATCCATGAACAGATCGACGTTCATCCGCTGAAGATGCCAATCACGATTGCCAAATGCTTTTTCCAGATCATCAAATGCCCGGTCGTTCTCCCCGAGCGCAGCATAAATACAGGCAACCATATATGCGTTGATGTATTGACTCTTTTCAATTTCTTTGAAGCGCTGTATCATATTCTCAGCTGACTTCCGATTCCCGCTTTTTGCGTATGCGATCCCGGCACTCATCAGGAGGAATTGATTCTTCGGATTAACGCGAAGTCCTTCTTCGGCAACGGAGACTGCTTCCTGGATATTTCCATCAGCAATAAGAGCCTGGCAAAGAACATATCGGCTGACAGGGAATTCATGATCAAGTTCATATGTTTTTCTTGCCTGATCTAGTGCCAACGGGATCTGACGAGAGGCCAGATATACGGAAGAAAGATTGGTCCCCATTACTAGGTCCAATGGCTCTGATTCCATTGCCCGTTTGATCTCAGAGATCGCTTCATCAAATCGCTTCATCGGATATAAAAAGATCTGCCCGTACCGGAAGTGTGCCGCTGCACTATTCGGATCAATTTCAATCGCCCGTTTAAATTCTTTCTCTGATTCTTTCCAGTTCCAATCATAGGTCCCTAGAATATTTGCGAGGGCAGCATGACCCTCCGCTAATTCCGGATCGATCTCCAATGCGCGCTGTGCGGCGGCTTTCGCCTTCGGAAATGCTTCGAGCGGTGCCAGATACGGGTACGGCGGCATGCTTGCATAGGCATCAGAAATTCTAGAATATGCTAAAGCAAATGTCGGATCGATAGTGATCGCCTGCTGGTAATACTCGATCCCCCGCAGTATATCGTCCTTCGTGCGCTTTGCAAAATGGTATTGCCCCTTTAAATAGAGCTGATACGCTTCATTGCTCTCGGTATAATGTTTGGCAAAACTTTTTTTCTCTACTCCGGTGAGTTTCAACTGCAGCTTATCCACGATCTCACCAGCAATCTCGCGCTGTGTAGACAGCAGCTCCGACAGCGGACGTTCATATTTTTCACCCCAGAGAAGATTATTATTCCGGACATCGACCAATTCAACACTGATGGAAATATTCTCACCCCGCTGAACGATCCGTCCCGACATTACCGCCTGAACGCCGAGTTCACTTCCGATCTTAATGGGATCGAGATCCTTACCTTTGTAGCGAAACACCGAACTTGTCGGACTCACTTTCAAATTCGGAAGCTGCGAAAGGCGGAATATCAGCGATTCCGTAAGACCATCAGAAAGGTATTCTTTATCGGGATCCGAATTATTGTTTTGAAACGTAAGAACAGCGATCGATGATATCTTCTGATCGGATGCATTGAGAAAGAAGAACCATACCGCAAACGCAAGCCCAATAAAAATTGCTGCACCGCCGATCCAAACTCTTGTATTCACGGTCTTTGAAGGAACAGACAGAACAGGAATACTCTCACTTGTCCTTGTTCCATCTGTCATTGCCGGACGGACGATGCGGGACGAACCTTTGAGAAGACGCCCGAGTTCGCTCACCATATCATCGATATGCTGATATCGGTCCGCCGGATCCTTCTCGAGCGCGCGGACGATGATTCGGTCAAGGTCAGACGGCAGGTCCTCCCGATATTTCAGCAGCGATTCCGGTTCTTCGTTGACGATAGAATACATCAACGATGCTTCGTGTTCACCACGGAACGGATACCGTCCGCTGAAGATCTCGAATAATAACACGCCGAACGAAAAAAAATCCGACCGTGCATCAACATCCCCGCCGTGGAGTTGTTCGGGCGCCATGTATGCGAGTGTGCCGACCGTGCTGGATGTCCTGGTTAGTTTCAATGACCCTTTCAGTTTCGCCAATCCGAAATCCATCACCTTGATCCTGCCGTCGGCAGTGAGCATGATATTCTCACTCTTCACGTCGCGGTGGACGATCCCTTTTGCATGAGCGGCTCCCAAGGCTTCACCGATCTGCACGGCAATGCGGAGTCCGTCATTCATATTCTGGATCGGGAGTTTTTGACGCAGTGTCGATCCATCGACAAATTCCATGATAATGAATTGACGTTGCTCAAACTCCTGGATATCGATCACCGAGCAGACGTTAGGATGATTCAGCGATGCCGCGGCTTTCGCTTCCTGCAGCATCCGGTTCTTCTCCAGATCGGACTGGGCCGAATGCGGAGGAAGGAATTTCAACGCAACGAAGCGGTCAAGTTTGGTATCATGGGCTTTGTAGACTACACCCATTCCTCCTTCGCCTAATTTTTCAAGAATCTTGTAGTGCAGAATTGTTTGACCGATCATAATTTTAAATATTAGTGTAATTGAATCATTTGTTCATCGGATCATTGGTCCATTAAAGATCTGCGCGCAGAAAAATGTTTCAATGATACTATGATTCAACGACTCAATTCTTTTCCTCTTCGTTAACGAGCCCTTTCCAGTTCACCAGCAGCGAGATGTTGGTGCTGACACCGGCGTTGGCGGGACGAAATCCGAGGAACCGGTCCCCCTCTTTCGAGACACCATAGAGATATGCGTTCTGCGAGCGGCCGAGCATAAAAATAGATGTCGGTTGATCGAAGACCGGACTTCCGTTCGTGAACGAGACATCGCATCCTTCATAACTGTCGCGGGTCGCGGAATAGAAGATGATCCTGTTCTTCACCCAATACGGATTGGAAGCACCGTCCGTCGGAAGAAGCCATTTCCCTTCGATTCCTCTGAATGATGAGACATACAATCGTGAAACTCCCGATTCGACGACATTGTACGCGATCCATTTACCATCCGGCGAGAAGCAGGCACTCGAACCGTTGATCGATAGGTTCTGCACTGTCCTCTGCCTCACTGTATCAGTCAGATCGATCACACCCAATTCCTTCCCTGATTCATTCCCGATGGTGATGAGCAGATACCGGCCATCCGGAGAGATATCCTGACAGATGTACCCGACCGTTTTATCCTTCCCTTCAAGGAAGTGCTCCGCTTCTCCCGAACCATCCGCCCGTTTCACAAAGATATTCGCTTTGCTCCCGTTCCGGTCTGCATTATAATAGATCAACGATCCATCGCGGGACCAGATTGGTGTACTTCCTCCATCGGCATCGAAGGTGATGCGTGTCCTGACCGTTGTAGCGATATCATAGATCCATACCGTGGGACTCTCTCCTTTGGAATCGATCTGGTCATACGCGATCTTCGTGTTATCCGGTGAAAGTTTGATGGAAAGGAACGGATCAAAATTCCCGATGAGTGTATTCGTACTCTGCCGGTCTATCCAGAACAATTCACTCAAACGGGAGGAACCGCCGAGTGAAAAAACGAGCAGACCGTTCTCGCTGACAGAAAAATCCGCTTTGCCGCGCGGTGACCATGAATTGACGTTCCCCTGGATCGCCGTCGGTTTTCCGGTGACGGTCAGTGTGACAGGATCGAACCCCTGACCGATGATGGTCCCCTGCCGGAATGAGAATAAATAACCGGATGCATACATTCCGAATGTACTTTCATCCATGACCTTCTTCGATGACCCGTCCTTCAGAGAACCAACATAGAGGTCGGATTGCGTGTTCGTATTCCCAAGGGTGATCATGGAAAAAATGAAATGGTCCCCGTCGGGCATCATGGAAGGGAATCTGGGCACCGCTTTCGTTGTCGAATCGAAATTCGTGACCCGCCTTGGTGTGCCGCCTGAAGCAGAAACTGCCAACAGATTCAACTCGATGACCGAGGGACTATACACGATCTCTCCCGAACTGCTCCATGCTGCTCCGCGACCGAACGGTGCGTCCGCCAGGGTCATGACCGGACCTCCCTTTTCATCGATCGTCTTTAGCTTCCCGTCCGCAAAGAATCCGATAGAACGGCTGTCGTGCGACCAGAACGGATATTGTGCATTCTCGGTACCGGGCAATATCTTCGCTTCGGAAGAATTGAGAGGACGCACCCACAGTCCGAAACGCAGCATCGAGTCGGTCGCGACAAAGACAAACTTAGAACCATCCGGTGAGATCGCGGAATGTCCACCCAGTCCGTTGTGGTATTTGAGTCCCGGCGGCAGTGTGATGGAAGCACTGATCACCGGAGAAGGTGATTCAGTTTTAGCGGACATCAACAATTTTGAGAGTCCAAATCCTGCTCCGAGCATCACCACCGCAACGGCGGCAACGATGAGCCACGGGAAAGATCTTTTCGCAGGAATGTTCTCAGGCGATTGTTCAATATCGTTGGATGTGTAATTCATCCGTGACGATGAAAGATTCGGACGCGCTGCCATCGTCCGGCTTGCCCGGGAGCGGCTTGATTCACGTCTGCATCGTTTCAGATCGAGCGCAACTTGACTGGCGGACTGTGCACGCTCTTTCGGATCTTTCTCTAAACATTCGAGAATGACAGCATCCAATTCGGACGTGATATCCGGTTTCACCGACGACATCGGGGGTGAATCAACATTCACGATCTCGTATGCTATGGCTGTTTCATGGACTCCCTTGAATGGAATTTGACCGGCGAGCATCTCATATAATAGAACACCGAGGGAGAAAATATCGGAGCGATGATCCGTGTCCTGTCCCTGAACCTGCTCCGGGGACATATATCCTGCGGTACCGACGGTGCTTCCTTCCTTCGTCAGACGTGATGCACCGCGGAGTTTCGCCAAACCGAAATCCATTACCTGCACAATGCCGTCCTTGCGGATCATGATGTTCTCAGGCTTGATGTCCCTGTGAACTATCCCCTTTTCATGCGCAGCGGCAAGTCCTTCAGCGATCTGGATGCCGACATCGAGCGCCTGTTTTTGTGAAAGGTTGTTCTTCCGTTCCTGCAGTGTTTGACCGTCAACGAACTCCATCACGATGAAATGTTTTCCGTCCGCCTCCTCTATACCATAGATCGTGCAGATATTTGGATGATTCAGTGATGCAGCCGCTTTCGCTTCCAGCAGGAAGCGTTCCAATTCAGTTGAACCGTTCTTCACATGTTCAGGAAGGAACTTGAGTGCGACGAAGCGGTCGAGTGTGGTGTCCTGAGCTTTGTATACAACACCCATTCCTCCTTCACCCAATTTCTCTAAAATCTTATAGTGAGATATTATCGAATCGATCATAGGATTTTTTCATTTGTTGATTTATTCATTGAAGAAGAAACTTTACATCAATGATCAATTAAGTATATGAATCTACAGCATCAGCTGTTGATAAATTCATTCTCATGTGTCATTTCCCCGAAGGGGTCACTTCGTGACGAGCGAAGCCCCAACGGGGCAAGCGAGAAATCTTATTCAATATTTTGCTTCAACATCAGATTCCTCGTCGCACTGCTCCTCGGAATGGGTTTAAAGGTCAAAAAGTGTTGCTAAAAAGTCTGTAAGTTGTTCTTTGAAA
>JBMOHT010000132.1:0-11168 GCA_049317705.1 Bacteroidota bacterium
GGTATTGTCCTTTCCGGATCGATATCGGCTTCCGGTATCGGAATAGGAATTCCAACACCGGCAGTGTTCACCGCCAACTTCGGATGTGATGAAGGAGTAAAGGTGAATTGCTGGAATGAGATAGTATTTTTCCACTGGAAAGGATCACGGATGGTCGTATCAATGATCTTTACCTCGTCAGCAGGACCCATCATCAGTGCCGCAACGATGAGTGTATGGACGAGCCCCGCAGTCAACAGTCCGCTCTGAAGATTTCTTCCGTATGAATCCCGCAGTTCCATTGTGCCGGCGTTTGCTGTAGTTGTCATATGACCTCCGATAGTGAATGTGGGGAAATGAATAACCGGATGGACCGATCACTTGTTCGTTCTCGTCCTATAATTATCATACTGAATGGACTTTTTCGCACGCCGCGTATCACTCTCTTCACGGATCGTTTTCTGATATGTTTCCACTTTGATCATCTGAGAACGGACCGATTCACCGGAAGCGCCAGATGCCGCCGCCGCCGGGGAATTGGACATCGTTTCTCTTGCATCCTTCAGAAAGATCGATGCCGAAGCCTGATCACCGTTGTCGATCGCTTCCATTGCTTTCTCAACTTTGGAAGCCGACAGAGCGATATCCGCCTTTGCCTGGATCTGAAGATCACGGTTCTGCCGTATGTCGGCAATGTCCTTCGTGTACCGAACACCGGCGGAGAATACGGGAACACTTGAATTGAAGCTTTCACTTTCGAAATGGAGTTCTCCCGAAGCGATGGTGCGTTTGCCGGTGCCGGCGGGAATATTCAATTCAACGGTGAATTCCCGTGTCTCATTCGAATACAGATCACCGATCGGGATGATCACCGTTCCTGATCCTTCGGTATGATCGCATCCGAGCACGTTGTTCAGTGTTACATGATCTCCCAGGGTGATCGTGATGGATGCATTCTGTGCTGCAACAGAGGAGACCATATCGAATTCACGGCGGACGATCGACGCGAGTGAGGCCGGATGCTCGATGAAATAATAATTTCCTCCTCCGTTCTCCGATAATCCCATCATCAGGTTCTCATTGTAATCCAGACCGACGCCCATCGTCGTGACGGCGATCGATCTGTTCCGGTACCGCCGAGCCATCGACTGCAATTCTCTCGGATCGGTCACCCCGACATTCGCGAGCCCGTCCGACAGCAGGATCACTCTGTTCACATATTCTTTCCCGGCGAACCGCTCAGCCTGTTTCAGTCCTTCCAACAGACCGCCGCCGAGATTCGTTGAACCGCGTGGTCCAATTTCATCGAGCATTCTCTTGATCGATGCCCGGTCTTCACCGACCTTCTTTGACTGGCGGAGGATGTCTATGGTGTCGTCATAAACGATGAGGGAAAGAAGATCATTCGGCTGCAGCTGATCGATAAGAGATGCGAATGCCTTCTTTGCATATTCCATCTTCCTCTGGTCGCTCATCGATCCGCTCCGATCGATCACTACCGAAAGATTCATCGGACGGTTGCGCATTTCTTTATCGACGATCGGAGTTGTGACTGTCAACTGAAGAAATGCCGGTCCTCCTTGTTCGGACATGACCGGTGTGTTCAGTTTTCCCGCTATGGTTATCGCAGGTGCGGTCGTGTGAAGTTCCATCAACGCAGCGTATACTACTCCGTTCATCAGCATCATTATTCCCCCAATAACGAGGAATACCGGAAGATAGGTGAGCAACCGATGCCTTGGAGTGAAATTGTTGACTATTTTGGACTTCATACAGCCTCCTTTGGATTTTGTGGATGGTTATTTGTAATTTCTTCTGTTCACCTATTGCTGATTGATGTCATTAACAATAAAAAGGTCAATGAAGCCGAATCTCTTTTTCCTGAATGATGATGCAAAGATCATTCACCTGATGCAGCAGGGTGATGAAGAGGCGTTGGTACTCATCTATCGGCAGAACAGGAAAGCGATCCTCTCGTTCGTCACGCGCAACAGCGGCAGCGAGGATGATGCAGAGGATGTCCTGCAGGATTCCGTGATCATCCTCTGGGAACGGGTCCGCAGCGGACGTTTTGAACAGAACGCAAAGTTGAGTACGTTCCTCTTCGCCGTTGCGAAGAATGTATGGTCAAGAAAGAGGATGCGGAAACTCCGCGAACCGGCGTCGGAATTCGATAACGATCAATTCGATTCGTATGAACGCTCTGCGCTCGATGAGATGATCGATTCGGAACGTTCTGAACAGATCGCCGGGGCGATGGAACAACTGGGTGAACCGTGCAGGACGCTGCTCACGCTCTATTATTGGGACGAACATTCGCAGGAAGAGATCGCAACGGAGATGGGGTTTGCGAATGCCGCAACAGTGAAATCGAAGAAATATACCTGTAAAAAAATGCTTGAGAAGATATTGAAGGAATCAGGCCTGAGTTTCGGCCTTGCTTGATCATGAGTGAACCGAAAAAAACATATTGGACGGACGATCCGGAGATGGTGGAGAAGTATGTGCTTGGCAAACTTTCACCCGAGGAAATGGAACGATTGGACGGTGAGATCGCCGACAGTGAACCGAGCAAGGCGGTCATCGCGCAAGAGGTAGAACTCACCGCCGGTATCCGCCGGCACGGACGCGAACGGATGAAGGCTGAACTTCAGAAGAAACTGCGCCGTGACCGCGCATCACAATTCTATTCCTTCCAGTACATCGGCATGGCCGCCGCGGTGGTCGTGATCGCGATCGGTATCGGCGCATATCAGATCTGGTTCAGTGACCTCGTCCGACCGAAACAGTTCCAGCATCCACAGGTGATCATTACATCCAAGCAGGATACGGCAGGCAAGAAACAGGAGCAGGAAAAAGAATCTCCGCGTGATCAAAAAGAATTTGCCGACCGTTCTGCAGCAGAAAAGAAGCATGACCGCCGGGAAGCGACCAGTCAGGAACCGATTGCGGATAATCAAAAAATATCTGAACGTACAACACAATCAGCCGTTTCAGAAAAAAGGGAAGCGATCGCATCGCGTCCTTCCGCTGCTGATGGAGCAGCAGTTACTGCGGTTGAAGCTGCTTCCGTTAACCGCTCGACTGCCGTCTGGCTGATCGGAAATATCGTTATGGTCGGAACTCCCGCCGGTTCAGCAATGGAAAAATCCGCTGCGGACCGTTCTGCCCGGCCGTCATCATCTTCGGAAAATATGATCGCGGCAAAGAAAAAAACGGACAGCAGGGTCATCCTGCGTCACCGTTCAATGAATGAGCTTCCGGCGGACCGTGCTGCGGTTTCAAGGACGAGCGGACAGATCGAAACGCTTCTTGAAAAGAATGATGGTGCGATCGTTCTGACAATGTACGGCGATTCTGTGGATGCGTCGGATGTAGAACATGCCGTTGTTGAATCGCTGACCGATGACCTTCTTGTTGTTGCTCTTCCGAATCAGCGCATCACCTACCATCTTCCTTCCGGCTGGAACCAATCCTCACACAGCCGATGAACGGACAATCATCGACTGAAATTCAATATGTAAGAGGTGTCGGACCGGTCCGTGCCTCAGTGCTGAAAAGCATCGGGATCGATTCGCTCCAGAAACTCCTCTATTATTTCCCGTACGATTATCTCGACCGTTCGCGCATCACCAAGATCAATGAACTGCCGAAACTCGTGGAAGCAGGGAATGAAGTCACCATCATTGGTTCCGTGTTCCGTTCAGAAGTGAAATACACGCGGAACAGAAAGAAGATCTTTTTCCTGACGATCAAAGATGAGACGGGATATGTCTCCTGCGTCTTTTACGGTGCAGTGGATTGGTTTGTGAAAGCATTCGAGGTCGGTGAGATCCTTGCCGTCTCCTCGGTCCCTGAACTGGACAAATATAACCGTGTGCAGTTCATCCATCCGGAATTCGACCGGCTGAAGACGAAAGATGCCGAGGATGAGACGGACTGGAATTCGCTGCTCAACACCGGAGCGATCATCCCGAAATATTCATCGAGCGAAGAACTGCGCAATGCAGGACTCGATAACCGCGGGTTCCGCCGGATACTGAAGAATGCAGTGACGAACAATCTCAACTCGCTCACGGAACATCTACCGCGTGAGATCCTTCAGCGTAACACTCTTCTCGACATTCATTCCTCCATCAAAATGATCCACTTCCCGAAATCCTATCCGGAACGGGAGCATGCGGTCCGCCGGCTGAAGTTCGATGAGCTGTTCTATTTTCAGCTACTGATGGCATACCGCAAGAGGGAATTGAAAGGTGAGCTGAAAGGGATCCAATTCAAAATTCTCGGAAATCTTTCCGGCGATCTGAAGAAGTCCCTGCCGTTCCAGCTGACGGATGCGCAGGAGCGTGTGATCAGCGAAATCCGCAGTGATATGATGCAGCCCGTACCGATGAACCGTCTGCTGCAAGGAGATGTCGGCAGCGGTAAGACCATCGTCGCACTCTTTGCGATGCTCACCGCCATTGAGAACGGATATCAATGCGCATTGATGGCGCCGACGGAGATCCTCGCCGAACAGCATTGGCGGAGTATCAGCAATTTCCTTAAGGATATCCCTGTGAATCTGCGACTGCTCGTGGGCGGACAAAAGAAGAAGCTGCGCGATGATGTCCTGGAAGATATCCGCAGCGGCAGAGCCGACATTGTTGTTGGGACTCACGCATTGATCCAGGAGAAAGTGATCTTCAACAATCTCGGATTCGTGGTGATCGACGAACAGCACCGCTTCGGCGTATCGCAGCGTGCGTTGCTGCGCGAGAAGGGGAAGCATAATCCCGATGTGCTCGTTATGACCGCAACGCCCATTCCGAGAACGCTTTCGCTCACCGTGTACGGCGATCTGGATGTCTCCGTGATCGATGAACTGCCGAAGGACCGGAAACAGATCCGTACTGCGATCCGTTACGATAAGGATAAGAAGAAATTGTTCGAATTCGTCCGAGGAGAAGTGAAAAAGGGGAGACAAGCATACGTCGTTTATCCGCTCATCGAGGAATCGGAAAAGATCGATCTGAAGGCCGCCACGAAAGAATTTGAAATTCTTCAAAAGACCATATTCCCTGAATATACTGTCGGACTTCTGCATGGTAAATTGTCATCGGAAGAAAAAGATGAACTGATGCAGCGTTTCAAAAAGAACGAGATCCAGATCCTCGTCGCGACTACCGTGATCGAGGTTGGTATCGACGTTCCGAATTCGACCATAATGATCATCGAGAATGCAGAACGGTTCGGACTTTCCCAGCTTCACCAGCTGCGCGGTCGGGTCGGCCGGGGAGCTGAACAAAGCTATTGCATTCTTGTTACGGATGAGAATTATTCCAAACGGACGGTCCAGCTGGCGGCGAACAGGGCGGAAGCGCACCGTGAAGTGAACCAGACCAAACGGCGTCTGGAAACAATGGTCGAGACCAACGACGGATTCAAGATCGCTGAAGTGGACCTTGAACTTCGAGGCGCCGGTGAATACTTCGGGACCAGACAGAGCGGACTTCCCGGATTCCGTCTTGCAAATATCGTTACTGATGCTGATATCCTTCAATCGGCACGGAAAGAAGCATTCTCACTGGTGGAACGTGACCCTCATCTGGTCCGGACAGAGAACAAAAATATCCGAAAAGAATTTGAATTCGTCTTTAAGGATCTTCTCTCGCTGGTTCGGGTCGGTTAACGATCCATCTCCATCCGCATTGCCCTCCGATTTTAAGTCTATCGAGCTCAAATTACATCTGCATCCCGCAATTTTGGCAGAATTACGCGACGAAAAGAACGTTTTTCATATCGGAATTCTACCGTACGATGCTGAAGATACAGAAAAGTACGTGTCATCCCGAATGATTGTCCATCCGTTAAGTGCGTTGGTGACGTCCTTGATTACATTGCCACGCGCTTCAATGATTTTCATCCGATATCAGTTCAAGATGCTTCCGCGGTTCCGATCCGTTAAAGAAAAGCATCGACCGAGGGGGGACTGTTCATCATTGCCATCCTCTGCGATGAGAAGTAGTAGCTGGCACTGTCGAGCAGAACTTCTCTCCGATGTTCATCGGAAAGAGTTGTCAGAAAAAAATATCCGCGCGGTACTTCGTCCATCAGTTCGCCCTTCGGGAAATTTATTTTTTGAAATAAATTTTCTTCTCATCACTCATCGTCGGCGTCATCGATGATCCGAAATTAAAATTCCCTCATACACCTGAAAATATGTCGCAACCTCTTGACAACTCTCTATAATTCCGTATATTAGTATAGAATTTTGAGTGTCAAAACGACCGTACGACGTTCTTTGATACCATAAGCGACAACCATCATCACATGTTGAATGAAAAAAGAAGAGACGAACGATGATGATGGAAAATTTTTTCAAACAAACTGTGAAAGGTAACCAAAAATAATTTTTTTGGTACTCTTTTGAATGGATGTAGCATTAGTCTACAACGTGAAGAAGGACGAGAGCACGGACGCTGCAGCAGCCGCTCAACCTTCGAGTCCGGATCAACAAGCGACTCACACACAATCACAACTCTCACCTAGCGCGGACGCATTTGCGGAATGGGATACGATCGAAACTATCCATGCCGTACGTGATGCACTCTCACTCCGTCATTCCGTTTCCCTTATCGAAGCTGATGAACAGGCATTTGAACAATTGCGTTCATCGCATCCTGATATCGTGTTCAATATCGCCGAAGGAAGATTCGGAGCTTCACGTGAAGCTCAGATCCCGGCGATCCTCGAGATGCTGAACCTGCCGTACACCGGTTCCGATCCTCTCACGCTTGGTATCTGTCTTGATAAGTCCCGCGCTAAAGAGATCCTTTCCTATTATAATATCGCCAATCCGAAATTCGCCGTCATCTCATCGCATACCGAATTGCAGTCATTGGAATTTCCGGTCCCGGCAATGGTGAAACCGTTGTTCGAAGGATCGAGCAAAGGGATATTCGATTCATCACTTGTTCACTCGGTGAAAGAACTGCATGCTCAGGTAACGAAAGTCATCGAAGAATACGGACAGCCCGCGCTGATCGAAGAATTCCTTCCCGGACGAGAGTTCACTGTTGCGATGTTGGGGAACGGCAAAGACCTTCGTGTATTGCCGATCGTTGAGATCAAATTCGATTCACTGCCCAAGGGTGTGAATCCGATCTATTCCTACGAAGCAAAATGGATATGGGATCAGGGCTCCAATCCGTTGGAGATATTTGATTGTCCCGCCAAGGTCGACGAAAGCCTTAAAACGGCTATAGAGGACCTCTGTAGGAATTCTTATAACGCCCTTCGGTGCCGTGACTGGTCCAGGATCGATGTCCGTCTTGACAAAAATGGCAGACCGAACATCATTGAGATCAACCCATTGCCCGGAATCCTCCCTAAAATCGAGGATAATTCATGCTACCCCAAGGCGGCAAGAATGGCAGGTCTTAACTACAACGAAATGCTCAATGCCGTGCTCGATGCAGGGCTGAAACGATACTCTCTATTATAATGTCCAAACCGATACACATAGCGATCATCTATAACGAACCTACCATCGAGACCGAAAAAGGTCGTGAATTTGCCATGGATGCGGGTGTCGATCTGTCGAATAAGTCCGGCTGGGTCTCCGCCGCAAAAGCAGAAGGAAAGATCGATCTTTCCGAAGTGGGAGTGATCGAAGAGAAGGAAGATATTCAGGTCGGACTTCGCGCACTCGGATATGAAACATCCATTTTCAATATGTCGGACGATCTCGATCGATTCCTCGGATATCTGAAAGCGATGCAGCCGGATGTGATCTTCAATATGGTCGAAAGTCTCGGCGATGATGCCATTCATGAAATGCATGTCGCAGGGATCTATGAATTGCTGAACATTGCATACACCGGTTCGGGACCGTGGACGCTGGGTACTTGTCTGAATAAGGCGAGAACGAAAGAGATGCTGCTCTATAATAAGATCCCGACAGCGAAGTTCCTTCTTGTTGGAAGTGCAGATGAGCTGAATAAAGAATCCTTTGAGTTGTCATTCCCGATCATCGTCAAGCCGAGTGCGGAGGATGCAAGTGTGGGGATCGATAACAAATCCATTGTCAATACGTTCGATGAGCTGCAGGAACGAGTCGCATTCATTGTGAAGAAGTTCAAAGAAGCGGCGATCGTTGAGGAATATATCGAAGGACGCGAGCTGAATGTGGCTGTCATGGGGAACCATCCTCCGATCGTTCTGCCGATATCCGAGATCGATTTCTCCGGACTGCCGGCCGATTATCCAAAGATCGTCACGTATGATGCCAAATGGATGGACGGCACGGCTGAATACGTCGGAACAAAGGGTGTATGTCCTGCCGAACTTCCGGCGGACGTTGAACAAGAAGTGAGGGATGTCGCTCTCCGTGCGTATAAACTGATGGGCTGCAGGGATTATGCGCGAGTGGATATCCGTCTGTCGAAGAATTTGAAACCGTATGTGCTTGAAGTGAATCCGAATCCCGATCTTTCCAGCGATGCCGGATTCTTCCGTTCAGTCAGGACAAGCGGGCTGACGTATGCTGAAGGGATCGGCAAGATCGTCGGTTATGCCGTCGAACGCCGATCTGAGAAGAAGAAAAAGTGATGCAGGTACGCAGAACTGAACGGCAGGACCTTGAAACGATCCGGTCCATCGTGATCGCAACCGAAGTGTTCAGTGAAGAAGAAGTGGGGATCGCGGTGGAGCTCCTGGAGATCTACCTGAACGATCCGGCGCAGAAGGATTACGAGATCTTCTCGTATGTGGACGGTAAAGGAATTGTGCAGGGATATATCTGTATCGGACCGACACCGGCTACCGTCGCGACATTCGATCTCTACTGGATAGCGGTCGATCCGACGACACACAGCAAAGGGATCGGAACTGTTCTTTTGAATTATGTTGAAGATATGCTGAGACAGCGGGGCGGCAGACTGTTGATCGCTGAAACATCCTCAACGTCGAAATACGATAACACGCGCCTGTTCTATGAGCGGAAGAAATTCCAAAAACTTGCGCACATCAAAGAGTATTACAAGCCGAATGATGACCTCGTCATCTACGGTAAGTATCTGTAATAAACAAATATAGTCATGCTGAGCGAGTCTGCGAGATCCAGGTGTGGACGAGTCGAAGCATGAATGTGAAATAGATCTTTTAATTCATATTTACTCACAACAGAAGGCACTATTTTATGGAACTCTGGCAGGAAATGCTAAGAGCGAGCGTTGACAGCGGTAAAGATCTCGTGGACCGATTCGGATTCGATAAAGAACTTGCGGATAAACTCAATTCACTGTTCCACATCCGCGTGAATCCATATTACCTGAGTTTGATCCGGTATCCCGGTGATCCGATCTGGCTGCAATGCATTCCGGATGCGAAAGAATTGGAAGAGGATGGCTTCCCGGACGATCCGTTGAATGAAGATGCGCACAGCCCCGTTCCGAGCATCACGCACCGTTATCCGGACCGCGTGCTGTTCCTGACAACGAGCCAGTGTTCCATGTACTGCCGTTTCTGCACACGCAAACGCAAGGTCGGCGATTCCGGTAAGATCAGTATGAAATATATCCAGACCGGACTCGACTATATCGCTGCGCATCCGGAGATCCGAGACGTGATCCTGTCGGGCGGCGATCCGCTGATGCTCACCGATGTGATGCTGGAAAAAGTGATCGCCGGTCTCCGCGCGATACCGCATGTGGAGATCATCCGCCTCGGCACGAAGATGCCGTGCGTGCTTCCGCAGCGTATCACACCGGACCTGGTGAACATGCTGAAGAAGTATCATCCTGTGTATGTGAACACCCACTTCAATCATCCCTGGGAGATCACACCCGAAGCAAAGCGCGCATGCGAAATGCTCGCCGATGCCGGTATCCCCGTTGGAAATCAGGCAGTGCTGATGAAAGGGGTCAACGATGATCCCGATGTGATGCTGGAACTGATGCGCAAACTGCTCGCCATCCGTGTCCGTCCGTACTATCTCTATCAGGCCGATATCACGAAAGGTGCGAACCATTTCAGAACACCGGTCAGCGTCGGTCTGGAGATCATGGACAAACTGCGCGGTCATACCTCCGGTCTTGCCATTCCGGCATATGTGATCGATGCTCCCGGCGGCGGCGGAAAGATCCCGATCCTTCCGCAATACGTGCTCGGACGCAACGGCAACAACATTATCATGCGTAATTTCAAGTACGAGATCTACGAATATCCGGATGTTGAGGAGGAGGAGAAGAAAGTCTCCGCCGATCAACAGCAGATCGAGAAGAAGTATCTGCGGAAACGGAAGAGCGTACAGCGAAAGAAGACATACAAAAAAGAGAAAGCGGAAGTCTCCGCATAACATCTGCCGAAGTCCCGCCGCGTGCGGGACTTCGTGTTTTATCACCGTGATGCCATGCAAAAAAGCTCACTTTATGTTTCACTCTTCGGATACGGTATACTGGCATATCTCCTCGTGCTTGTGCCGTTCCATCTCTATACCCCGACAAGGGCATTTGATCTCCCCAATCTGCTGTGGCTGACACATCTCATCCTTCTTTATATCCATGAGGCGGGTCATTTCCTTTTCTCATTCTTCGGCAGGACGCTGATGATCATGGGCGGTTCGCTCAATCAGATCCTTGCGCCTGCGGCATGGTATGTTGTTGCAAAACGGGAAGGTTCACCGTTGTCGAATGTTGCGCTCTTCTTTACCGGTGTGAGCATTGCGGATGTGAGTGTCTATGTGAAGGATGCAGGAATGCTGGTGCTGCCGCTGATCGGCGGTTTGAGCAAAACGCACCACGATTGGGCAAATCTGCTGAATGACTGGGAAATGATCGAATACGGTTCGGTGATAGGTGAGATGATGTTCTGGTGCGGATTCCTGCTCTCTGCCTTCGGTATCTATTCTGGTGTGCGACAGGCAATTCTGCGCCGGAATGAGTCCTCGGAACGGCCTAGGGAACATTCCTTTCTGCAATAAAAAACCGCAGCATATCAGGAGAATACGTTGCTGCGGTCTCGGGGGATCAACTATTGTGTTCAGCTATGCCATTAATGGAGCATCTCCTCGTCTGCGAGTAAGTTTGTATCCACAGCGTTGACCTGCAGCAGATCGAGATTCTTCGCGTTGAATTCCGCTTCCACACTATCCTCTGTTTTGTAACGGACCTCCAATACGATCTTATTGTCGCGCGTGTTCATTG
>JBMOHT010000133.1:0-11109 GCA_049317705.1 Bacteroidota bacterium
TATCCGAACGTTCTTGCGAATAGTTTATTAACCAACGAATTGCGAGAGCGGTTCGCCGTTCGGGACGAACTTCTGTAGGAACCTGATAGGTTGCTCCGCCGACTCTCCGGGCACGAATTTCAATAACCGGGGAGACGTTGTGAACTGCTTTTTTGAATACTTCGATAGGATTCTGTGACTTTGTGCGTTCGCCGATGATCTCAATTGCATCATATAAAATGGTCTGAGCGCGATGCTTCTTACCATCTTTCATGATATTATTGATAAAACGATTAACGAGAACATCCCCGAATTTGGGGTCGATGGTGGCGATACGTTTCGAAGCGTGCTTTTTTCTCATTGGTAAAGGTCAAAAACTATGATTATTTGGGTCGTTTTGCGCCGTATTTAGAACGGGCCTGTTTACGATCTTGAACACCTTGCGTGTCGAGCGTGCCTCGGATAATGTGATACCGTACACCGGGTAAATCCTTTACACGACCGCCGCGGATCATTACAATAGAGTGCTCTTGTAAATTATGACCTTCACCGGGGATGTAAGCGGTTACCTCTATGTGGTTTGTTAAACGCACACGTGCAACTTTACGAAGCGCTGAGTTCGGTTTCTTCGGCGTTGTGGTATACACTCTCGTGCATACGCCGCGTTTTTGCGGATTGCCTTCAAGCGCCGGAGACTTGCTCTTCACGGCCAGATTTTCGCGACCGAGTCTAACTAATTGATTAATCGTAGGCAACTACGTACTCCAGAATTAAATGTTTTGATGTCTTTTTAAGTCTTTTAATATAGCTAAAAAATTCTTTTTTGTCAAATAAAGGGGAAATAAATTTTCATTATTTCCCCCTTTATTTTATGCTGTAACTTTTGCTTTTTTTCGTGCTTTTTTCACTAATACTACTTCTTCTTCTTTTTCAGCATCAGTGGGTTCTTCAATCACAGCCGGTTTTTCTACAACCCGTGTCGGTTTCTGTGATGTTACGAGAACTTCACGGAACTTCTTCAAGCCAGTACCGGCCGGGATCAAATGTCCCATAATAACATTCTCTTTCAATCCGAGAAGATGATCGATCTTTCCTTCGATCGCAGCATCGGTCAGGACCTTTGTTGTTTCCTGGAATGAAGCAGCAGAGATGAAGCTGTCCGTTGACAATGAAGCAGTTGTGATACCAAGAAGGATCGGTTCCGAGAGCGCCGGTTCCGCGTCACGTGATTCGATGGTCTTCTTCTCTTTTTTCTTGAGTTCAAGATTCATCTCTTTCACTTTCTTCTTCTCGCTCAACGTGTTGTTCTTCATTTTCGAATCGCCCTTGTTCTCGACGAATACCATTCCTTCAAGACTGCGGTTCTCTTCTTCGAACTTCACTTTGTCGATGTAATCGCCTTCGAGGAATTTCGTATCACCCGGATCCGTTACACGAACCTTCTGCATCATCTGACGAACAATGATCTCGATATGCTTGTCATTGATCTTCACACCCTGCATACGGTACACTTCCTGGATCTCGTTCACAAGATATTCCTGCACTGCACTTGTTCCCTTGATGCGGAGAATGTCATGCGGATCGATGGCACCGTCGCAAAGACGTTCGCCGCTTCGGATGAAATCATTTTCCTGAACAAGAACGTGCTTACCGAGAGCGATCATGTACACTTTGCGTTCTTTGCCGTCATGACTCGTAACGATCACTTCACGGTTACCGCGTTTCTGCGCACCGAACGAAACGATACCGTCGATCTCGCTGACGACCGCCGGATCTCCCGGTGAACGTGCTTCAAACAATTCCGTTACACGCGGCAGACCGCCGGTGATATCGCGTGTCTTACCGATATCGCGCGGGATCTTCACAAGCACGGTACCTGCAGTGATCATCTCTTCATTGTCGACAAGGATATGTGCCCGTGTCGGAATGATATAGCTGGCGATCTTCTTCCCTGCTTTGTCCGTGACCATGATAGACGGGCTGAGATTCTTATCGCGTGAATCAATAACGACCTTTTGAATATGTCCGGTCTGTTCATCTGGTTCATCGCGGTAAGTGATATTCTCTTTCAGATCCATATACTTGATCTGTCCTGCATACTCGGACATGATCGTAGCATTGTACGGATCCCACTCATACAGCAGCTGTCCTTTTTTTACTGCGGCACCGTCAGCAAGCTGAAGGATCGCACCATAAGGAACATCATATTTTGTAAGAACAGCATTGTCTGTGTTCATTACCTGGATCGCACCGCTGCGGCCGAGCGAAAGGATCTTCTCGCCGTCATCTGTTGCGATCTTAATGGATTTCACGCTGTCGAATTTCACGTAACCGTCGAACTTCGATGTGATGTGCGATTGGTTCGCGATCAAACTTGCAGTACCGCCGGTATGGAACGTACGGAGTGTCAGCTGTGTACCGGGTTCACCGATAGACTGTGCTGCGATAACGCCGACAGTTTCACCGACTTCAACCAGATTTCCGGTCGTCAGATTTCGTCCATAACATTTAGCACAGACGCCGCGTTTTGCTTCGCAGGTCAGCACTGAACGGATTTCAACCTGCTCAATTGCGGTCTCAGAAATGATCTGTGCAACTTCTTCATCGATGATCTCACCTGCTTTGATGAGGATCTTGCTGCTCATCGGGTCGCGGACATCATGAACCGCTACACGTCCAACGATACGTTCGGACAACGGTTCTTTTACATCCTCTCCCTCTTTCAATGCACCGGTCAGCACACCGCGGAATGTTCCGCAGTCCACTTCGGAGATGATCGCATCCTGAGCAACGTCAACAAGACGACGGGTCAGATATCCTGCGTCAGCTGTTTTCAACGCGGTATCAGCCAAACCTTTACGGGCACCGTGGGTGGAGATGAAGTATTCAAGGATCGAAAGACCTTCACGGAAGTTTGCGATGATCGGATTCTCAATGAGTTCGCCCGTCGCACCGGAAAGTGATTTCTGCGGTTTCGCCATCAATCCGCGCATACCTGCCAACTGACGCACCTGTTCTTTCGAACCGCGGGCGCCGGAGTCGATCATCATGTAGATTGAATTGAAACCTTCTTTTGAATTCTGCAATGAATCGAACAAACGTTCAGCAACACGACTCGTAGTACGGGTCCAGATATCGATGACCTTGTTGTACCGTTCGCCGTTGGTGATGAACCCATCCTGATACTGCTGCTCAACGGAATCAACTTCCTTCTGAGCTTTTTTGATCAGCTCTTCTTTTTCTTTCGGGATCGCAACGTCTGCAACGTTCACGGAGAGACCGCCGCGCATTGCATACGTGAATCCGAGTGTCTTCATGTCATCAAGGAACCGCGCTGTGCGCTGGTTACCGCTCTTGCGGAAGGCCTGTGCGATGATCTGCACGAGACGCTTCTTGCTGAGCAATTCGTTGATGAATCCGAGTTCTTCCGGAACGATCTGATTAAAGATCACACGACCGGTAGTGGTTTCGATCATCTTTGTATTGTAACGAACCTTGATACGTGCATGGAGATCAAGTTTTCCTTCGTTGTAGGCAATGATCACTTCTTTATCAGAATAGAAAAGTGTTCCTTCGCCTTTAGAATTGGAACGCGATTTTGTCAGATAGTAGCAGCCGAGAACCTGATCCTGCGTCGGTGTGATTACAGGTGCACCGCTCGCGGGTGACAGGATATTGTGCGATGACAACATCAGAATACGTGCTTCCAACTGAGCGTCGAACGACAACGGAATATGCACGGCCATCTGATCGCCGTCGAAGTCCGCGTTGAATGCGGTACACACCATCGGATGGATACGCAGTGCTTTACCTTCAACAAGTACCGGCTGGAATGCCTGGATACCGAGTCTGTGAAGTGTAGGAGCGCGGTTCAGCAGGATGGGGTGACCATCGATGATGTTCTCAAGAATTTCCCAGATCTCCGGACCCTTCTTCTCCACCATCTTCTTTGCACTCTTCACGGTCTTAGAGAATCCGCGTTCGATCAATTTGCGGATGATGAACGGTTTGAACAATTCCACGGCCATATCTTTCGGCAGACCGGCCTGATGCAGCTGCAGTTCAGGTCCGACAACGATAACTGAACGACCGGAATAGTCGACGCGTTTTCCGAGCAGGTTCTGACGGAAGCGGCCTTGCTTTCCTTTCAGCATATCGGAAAGGGATTTCAACGCGCGATTGTTATCGCTGCGGACAGCATTGTTGCGGCGTGAATTGTCGAACAGTGAATCGACCGCTTCCTGAAGCATGCGCTTTTCGTTACGCAAAATGACTTCGGGAGCTTTAATGTCGATCAGGCGTTTCAAACGATTGTTTCGGATGATCACGCGGCGATACAGATCGTTCAGATCGGAAGTCGCAAAGCGTCCGCCTTCAAGCGGAACGAGAGGACGAAGTTCCGGAGGAATGATCGGAATGACATCGAGCACCATCCAATCCGGCTTGTTCGCCGGTCCGCCTTCGCGTTCACGAAATGCTTCGATCACGCGGAGACGTTTCAGATGATCCTGCTTCTTCTGCTGGGAAGTCTCGACACGCAGCTGCGCGCGGAGTTCAGCGGAAAGAATTTCCACATCAACTTTCTTCAGCAGATCTTTAATTGCCTCGCCGCCGATCTTCGCAACGAATTTCTTTGGATCATCATCTTCCAGATCCTGATTCTTTTCCGGAAGGGATGAGAGAATTTCGAAATACTGATCTTCGGTGATAAGATCCTTCTGCTGCAGACCGGTGGTGCCGGGATTCGTTACAACATAGGATTCGTAATAGACGATCTTTTCAAGGTCCTTATTGCTGATACCGAGAATGTAGCTGATCTTGCTCGGCAGTGAACGGAAATACCAGATGTGAACGATCGGGACTGCAAGCGCAATGTGACCCATGCGCTCACGGCGGACGCTCTTCTGAGTAACTTCAACACCGCAACGGTCGCAGATGATGCCTTTATAGCGGATGCGTTTGTATTTACCGCAGTAACATTCCCAGTCGCGTGTCGGTCCGAAGATACGTTCGCAGAAGAGACCATCGCGTTCCGGACGGAACGACCGGTAGTTGATCGTTTCCGGTTTGGTCACTTCTCCATACGAGCGGGTCAGAATTGCATCGGAGGATGCAAGACTGATGCTGATCCTTGAGAATACTTTGTTAGGCTTGCTTTCATTTGAGCGGAACATAGATTCTACTCTCCATATAATAGTTGATGAACGGAATATTCCGTTCATCAATTCATGTCTTAATCGATTTTAACTTCCAGGCCGAGTCCCTGCAATTCGCGGACGAGCACGTTGAATGATTCCGGGATATTCGCTTCGGGCTGATTATCACCCTTCACGATCGCCTCGTACACCTTGGCGCGTCCCATCACGTCATCGGACTTCACCGTCAGGATTTCCTGAAGGACGTGAGCTGCACCGTATGCCTGGAGCGCCCACACTTCCATTTCTCCGAATCTCTGACCGCCGAACTGAGCTTTGCCGCCGAGAGGCTGCTGCGTGATCAAGGAGTACGGTCCGATGGACCGGGCGTGGATCTTATCGTCGACCAAGTGTGACAATTTGAGCATGTAGATCTGTCCAACGGTCACCTGCTGATCGAATGTTTCTCCTGTGCGTCCGTCCAACAGCGTACTCTTGGAATCGACATTCAGGTTCGCTTTCTTCAGCTCTTCCTGAACATCTTCCCAGCTTGCGCCGTCGAAGATCGGTGTCGCGTATTTGATTCCGAGTGCTTTTCCTGCCCAGCCGAGTGCGGTCTCGAACAGCTGACCGATGTTCATACGGGAAGGAACGCCGAGCGGGTTCAGCACGATATCGACCGAACGACCGTCCGGCAGGAACGGCATATCCTCTGCGGGAACGACTGCAGCAACGACACCCTTGTTACCGTGGCGTCCTGCCATCTTATCACCGACGGAGAGTTTGCGCTTCTTTGCAACATAGACTTTCGCGAGCTGAACGATTCCGGGCGGCAGTTCATCGCCGATGGTGATCTTGTTCTTCTCGTGTTTGAATGCTTCTTCGATATGGTTGAGTGTGTCGAAATAGTTCTGGAAGATCTTCTCGATGAGATTGTTCTTCCGTTTCTCGTCCACCCAATCATTCTTCGGATCGAGCTTATCCAGCTTATCATATCCGACGAAGGTTTCCATCTTGAACTGTGTTCCGCTGCGGAACACCATATCACCCTCAAGATTCCTTACGCCGGCCGATTTATCGCCTTCCAGCAAGAGACCGAGTTTGCGTCCAAGCTTCTCGTAATGCGTATCGATGTTCTGCTTATGCATCTTCTCGAGAAGATCGAGGCGCTTCTTATCTTCTTTTTTGGTATCAGCATCTTTTTTCTTACGGCTGAACAGTTTCGTCGAGATGACGATACCTTTCATACCTGGCGGCGCTTTCAGGGAGGCATCTTTCACATCGCCCGCCTTGTCGCCGAAGATCGCTTTCAACAATTTCTCTTCCGGAGTCGGATCGGTCTCGCCTTTCGGTGTGATCTTACCGATGAGGATATCCCCTTCTTTCACTTCAGCACCGATGCGAATGATACCATTCTCATCGAGATCCTTCGTAGCTTCTTCGCTGACGTTCGGAATTTCGCGTGTGAGTTCCTCTTCGCCGCGCTTTGTATCGCGCACCTGAAGTTCGAACTCTTCGATATGCACCGATGTGAAGACGTCCTCAGCAACGATACGTTCATTCATGATGATAGCGTCTTCAAAGTTATAACCACGCCACGGCATGAATGCCACGAGCAGGTTACGACCTAACGCAAGTTCACCCTGATCCGTTGCGCATCCGTCAGCAAGCACATCGCCTTTTTTGAAGCGCTGGCCGGGGATGACGATCGGTTTCTGGTTCAGACCTGTGTCCTGGTTGGTGCGGAAGAACTTCACGAGGCGGTATTCCACGCGGCGTTTGTCTTCAAAACTGACCAACTGTTCAACGTTATCTTCATCGATATCATAGAGGACCGTGATCCGTTCGCCGGAGACGTTCTCGACAATACCGTTACGTTCCGCGATGACGCATGTGCGTGAATCGCGTGCGATCTTCTGTTCCAATCCTGTGCCGACGATCGGAGCCTGCGGGCGAAGGAGCGGAACTGCCTGGCGTTGCATGTTCGAACCCATCAATGCGCGGTTCGCGTCGTCATGTTCGAGGAACGGGATCAACGCGGCAGCAGCACTGACGATCTGCGTCGGTGCAACGTCCATATACTGCATCTCATCCGGTGACTGAACAACGAAGTCGCCGGCTTTTCTTCCCTGCACCTTTTCGGTGAGGAACTTTCCTTTTTCATCGATCGGAGCGTTCGCCTGAGCGATGGTGAACTCATCCTCACGTTCAGCATTGAGGAATTCGATCTCGTCCGTCACTCTTCCCTTTTTCACAACACGATACGGTGTTTCGAGGAATCCGTATTCGTTCACTTTCGCATGCATGGAGAGCGAGGAGATAAGACCGATGTTCGGACCTTCCGGTGTCTCGATCGGGCAAAGGCGTCCGTAATGCGTATAGTGAACGTCACGGACCTCGAATCCTGCGCGTTCACGTGTAAGACCACCCGGTCCAAGAGCCGACATACGGCGCTTGTTGGTCAACTCAGCGAGAGGATTCGTCTGATCCATATACTGGGAGAGCTGATTGGTCCCGAAGAATGTGTTGATAACGCTGGTGATCGTCCGTGCATTGACCAGATCGCCGGGAGCGATCTTTTCCTGATCGCGGACGTTCAGACGTTCGCGGATCGTACGGGTCATACGGGCAAGACCGATGTTGAACTGAGCAGCGATCTGTTCACCGACCGTACGGATACGGCGGTTGCCAAGATGATCGATATCATCCACGGATGTTTTGCCCTGTTTCAGATCGAGCAGATAGCGGATGATCGCAATGATATCCTCTTTCGTCAGCGTGGTGGTGTTCTCGTTGATATCGAGTTTCAATTTTGCATTGATACGATGACGGCCGACATCGCCGAGATCGTACCGTTTCGGATTGAAGAACAATTTGTCGATCAGGCTCTTCGCTGTATCAAGATCCGGAGCATCGCCTGAACGGAGCTGGCGGTAGATGGTCTCGAGTGCATCCTCTTCACTGTGAACAGCATCCTTCATGATGGTGTTCGCGATGACGGAGCGGTTGCCCGGTTCTTCTGATTTCAGGAAGCGGATCTTTTTGATCTCCGACTTCTTGATCTTCTTCACGGTATCTTCGGTAACGAGAGTATCCTTGTTGATGATGATCTCGCCCGTCTTGCGGTCCACAACATCGCCACAGATGATACGTCCGACAAAGTCCTTCAGATCGATGTCAGCTACTTTCACTTCTTCAACAAGGTTGAAGAGTTCCATGATCTCATCGTCCGACGAATATCCCAGCGCACGTAACAGTGTGGTGACGGGAAATTTTTTCTTCCGGTCGATGTATGCATACATCACATTATTGATGTCCGTTGCGAATTCCACCCACGATCCGCGGAACGGGATGATGCGTGCAGAATAGATCGGTGTCCCGTTCGGATGGGTCGATTCGCTGAAGAACACACCCGGCGAACGGTGCAGCTGGCTCACGATCACGCGCTCAGCACCGTTGATGATGAATGTTCCGCGCTCGGTCATGTACGGAAGGTTTCCGAGATACACGACATCTTCGATCGTATCGGTGTATCCTTCGCCGTTCTCCGCTTTCTGTGACAGACGCAGTTTCGCTTTGAGCGGAACGGCATAGGTCAATCCGCGTTCCTGACATTCACGGACAGTGTACTTCGCTTTTTCAACGTAATATTCGACGAACTCAAGAAGGAAATTCTCGCGGGTATCGGTGATGGGAAAGTTCTGGAGGAACACCTGCTGCAGACCGCGGTTCTTCCGTTTCGCGGGGGCTGTCTTTTCCTGCAGGAATAATTCGAACGATTCGATCTGCACGTTCAGCAGATCCGGATATTCAACGACCTCATTGATAGTTGCAAAACTATGCCGGCCCGTTTTCGGGTCGAGATGCAATCTGGATTGGCTCTTCAACTCAATCACTCCTTCAGGTCATGAACCTGATGATGATGTTGGTTAGGGATAAAAACAGTTCAACGCGAAGCGATGAACGAATGGATAAACTCTCTTGGACTTCCGCTCTTATGCGAACTTTCTTGCCGTTTTGGACCGGTCAGACAAAAGAATACACAAGCCGATGTCCCGTTTTTTGCATTCGCGGGACGATCGGCTTGGTAGATTTCAGTATTCTATAGAATGTTCGATATGGACCATTACAGAGTATTGAAAAAGTTCTCGGAAGAATTACTTCAACGCAACTTTTGCGCCTGCTTCTTCGAGCTTCTTTTTCAGTGCATCTGCGTCTGCTTTGTTCAGACCTTCTTTGACGGGTTTCGGTGCGCCGTCCACGAGATCCTTTGCTTCTTTCAAGCCAAGGCCTGTTGCTTCGCGAACAACTTTGATCACATTGATCTTCTGTGCGCCGCCTTCAACCAGTTCAACGGTGAATTCGGTCTGTGCTTCTGCTGCGGGAGCTGCGCCGGCTGCCGGTGCTGCTGCCATCATCATAGGAGCTGCTGCGGAAACACCGAACTTCTCTTCGAGAGCTTTTTTGAGTTCGACTGCTTCGAGAAGGGTGAGTTTTTCGATCTTTTCAACTAATTCTGCTACGACTGACATTGTTATTTCTCCTTATTTCTATTTTATTAATTAAAAACTTTTTCGTGCGGGATACTGTATCACGCGGCCTTTTTCTTTTCAATAGCATCGAGAACACCGACAACATCTCTGACCACCGCATTGAGCGAGCCAACAATACCGGAGACCGGTGCGTTGAGTGATCCGAGAATGCTTGCGATAACTTCCGGACGTGACGGCAGTGCAGCGAGTTCCTTCAATTTGGAACCATCATACACCTGCTTTTCGATCACGCAGACTTTAACGGTAAACTTATCGTTCTTCTCTTTGAACTTTTGAATGATCTTTGCCGGTGCAGCAGCGTCATCATATGCGAACGCGATACCGGTCGGTCCGACAAGTTTATCATACACTTTGTCGTACCCTGTTACATTCTGCAATGCCCGTTTCGCGAACGTGTTCTTGACAACTCTATATTCAATACCGGATTTTCGGAATTCAGCGCGGAGTTTTGTGATCTCCTCCACTTTGATCCCTGCAAAATCAGTAAAGAACATTCCCTGAGCCTTCGCAACCATTTCCTGGATTTCGGCTACCAATTGTTCTTTTTCTGATTTATTCATTTTAATAATATTTCTGCTTGTTGATACAATGAGAAGCCCCCGATTTTTTCACGAGGCATCATATCAGGTTTATGAGATTATGAGTGCGTAAACTTTATTATGACTGGACGACTGTCCGGTCGATCTGCACACCGGGTCCCATCGTGGTCGAGACGAAGATGCTCTTCACGTAGGTACCTTTGGATGTGGAGGGTTTCAATTTGCCGACGGTGGCAAGGAATGCTTTCACGTTATCGACAAGTTTATCTTTATCGAAGTTCGCTTTGCCGACGGTGGAATGGAGAACGCCTGCTTTGTCAACACGGAATTCGATCTTACCGGCTTTCACTTCCTTCACTGCTGTCGCGACATCCAACGTCACTGTTCCGCTCTTCGGGTTCGGCATAAGACCACGGGGTCCGAGGATCTTTCCGAGCTTACCGACTTCCACCATCACGTCCGGAGTAGCGATGATCACATCGATATCCGCCCAGCCGCCTTTGATCTTTTCCACATATTCTTCGAGGCCTGCATGATCGGCACCGGCCGCTTTTGCTTCAGCATCTTTGGGAGCTTTTGCCATGACCAACACGCGAACGGCTTTACCGATACCGTGCGGGAGCGCAACTGTGCCGCGAACTGCCTGATCTGCTTTTTTGGGGTCAACACCAAGACGGACAGCGATATCAACAGATTCGTTGAATTTTGCTGTTGTTGTTTCTTTTACAATGCCGATAGCTTCGTCGATATTGTAGATCTTCTTCGCATCAAATTTTTTTGCTGCGTTCCTATATTTCTTTCCGTGAGCCATGGATTCTCCTTAGTGGTACAAGCGTTACACGCGAGGCGTAACTCCCACGATTGAATGAATGATTAACCTTCTACGTTGATACCTAAACTTTT
>JBMOHT010000134.1:0-11043 GCA_049317705.1 Bacteroidota bacterium
TATTACAATGTATGCCGACACGAAACATCTGCTGCATCAGCTGGAACGGCTCCCCATCGGCGGGAATTTTGCGGTTCAGGTCGGCGGGGAGCAGGGCTTCATCTATAGTAATGCAGAAATCTCATTCCCGATCATGCCGGAATCGTGGATGAATCTGACCGTGATGCAGGATGTTCCGGTGCAGAGAACGGAATGGAAGATCATCTTCTCGAAATTCTCCACTGTGCCGATGTATCTGCTCATCGGAATCCCGAAAGAAGTGATCCTGCTTCCGGTGAGGAATCTGCTCTTCACCTCCGTTGTGGTGATCGCAGCATTGACATTGATCGTGATCGTGTTCGGATGGAATTTCTCCCGTCAGCTTTCGAAGCCTGTCACGCAGTTGGTGGCGGATGTCGAACGGTTGAAAGGATTGGATTTCTCACTGCCTGTCTCCATTCCTCAGCTGAAGGAGATCGCTTCCGTTGCGACCACCATCGAATCGATGCGGACGGTGTTGGAACGGTATCAGCGCATCAACGTGGAAAAGATCATCGTGGAAGAATGGAAGAACAAGTTCTTCCTGTCGCACAGCGAGGACGGCATCTGCATCACGGACGGGAACGATGCATTCACGTTCATGAATGACACGTTCAGACTCGTCAGCACACAATTACAGAAGAGCGCTCCCGTTACCGGAAAACTTGAACTGCTTTCACACCCCGGCATCGAACGGACGAAAGAGTCGTCCCGCGAAGAATTCAACGGCGCATACAAAGTTTCATTCCATCAAAAAGAGATCAAAGTCGAGATCCCCGATGCGGAACCGCAGTATTACCGACTGCATGATGTCACGATCGAACGAGGAACGGAAAAACTCGGCTCGCTCATTGTGCTGCACGATCTGACGAACGACCGCTTGATGGACAAGATGAAATCGGAAATGATGAACTTCATCGTACACGAACTGCGGAATCCTCTCAACAGCATCATGGGCTTCACATCATTCATGACGGAAGAGCCGGATATGGCGGTCGAGGAGCGGATGGAATATCTGAAGATCGTTCAGGAGAGCAGCAGAACGATGAACCAGTTGGTGAACCGCTTCCTCGATGTGCAGCGCCTCGAATCCCGCACGATCGAATATCATCAGGAATCATGCGACCTCGTGAAGATAGCGCGGACGGTCTGCGATTCGCAGAAACCGCAGCTGACTGCAAAATCCATCACGCTCAATTTCGCTGCCGAAGAGAATATCCCGCAGACAATCGCTGCGCCGGACCTGATGCGTGAAGCATTCCTGAATCTTGTTTCTAATGCCATCAAATACGGTGACGAGAATCGTACCATCGATGTGATGATGAAGCGGCAGGATGAGAACATCCTGTTCATCATCACCGACCACGGTTACGGCATCTCGGCGGAAGATCAGCAGAAATTGTTCTCAAAATTCTTCCGTGTAACGTCCAATAAGAAAGCAGCTTCACAGATCGGCACAGGACTCGGTCTTGCCCATGTAAAAGAAGTGATGACCTTCCATAAAGGGAATGTCACGCTCGATTCAAATGCCGAAATCGGCTGTAAATTCACCCTTTTCATCCCCATTGTTGCGAATTCATGAAACGATATTCCCTGATATATGTTCTCCTGTTCTGCGCAAGCGTTTCCAATGCTCAGATTCAATTCACGTCCGGTGAGATCAATAAAAAGAGTGTTGAGCTGACCGGTGATGCATCGGCATGGGCGGTCGTCCTCTCATTCGCCCAGCGAGATGAGGTCTCGAATTCATTTTCTCTTTCGAAGGATGCACTCGCACAGATCAAAAAATTCTCACAGCTTCACGGTAAAGTGAAAGAGGGAAAAGAATTCTTCAACAAACTGCTGAAGGCCGGCGCACGAGTCTTCGCACCCGAAGAACTTCAGAGAGCAACCATGTTCGCTGTCGGATATGATTCGTTGGTGAAGGAAGGAAACTATACCGAGCTGACACGATACGGCGGACTGTATCTCGGTTCACTGGAGAAGATCAAAAAAGAGATCGAGAAGAAACGGAACGAGGATATCGACGCACTTATCGCGGAGAAGAACGGCAATGTCGACAAACGCAAAGGATTCCTTGGCGATTGGAAAGCGGCGAACAAGGGAGACATGCTCACGCAGGCGGACGGCATCAAGACCGGTGACGCGAGTTTTGCGCAGCTGGCATTCACGGACGGCGTGGAAGTGATGGTCGATCCGAATTCCACCGTCGTCATCCGCGAATCGAAGATGGACAAACTTGATCAGAGTGTCCGCAGGGATATTGCGCTCGTGAAAGGAAGTCTGCTCACCAAACTGACCGAGAGCGCAAAAGAACGGAACAACTTTACCTTCCAGGCGGGATCCGCCGAATCGCAGGTCCGTTCCGGAAAATTCTGGGCGAGCGCTGTTGAAGAACGCCGTGTGAAACTTTCCAACTACGACGGCACGATGGATGTCTCCGCGAATAACGGGAAAGTGAAACTCCGTTCGAACGAAGGTACCGTTGTTGAAAAAGGGAAAGATCCTCTTCCCCCTATCGCTCTCCTTCCCGCACCGCAGCTGGTGTGGAACGGCATCGACTCCGTGATCTATTCGGATAATCTTCCGCTCCGCTGGAATTCCATTGCGATGAGCACTGGATATAAAGTGGAATTGTGCAAAACGAAAGAGTTCAACACGACCATCAAAGGATTCTCCACCACACAACCGAATATGAAACTCGAGAACATTGAACTCGGCGTCATCTTCGTCCGCCTGACCGGCGTTGATAAGTTCGGACTGCGCGGAATGGAAAGTCCCGTTTATAAAATTCTGCGCGTGGAGGACAAACTTCCGCCCGCCATCTATGTTGAGGGCTGGGATACGGACCGCCGATACACGGCACTCGCACGGATGATCATCAAAGGAAGCACCGAAGCTGATGCAACATTTATGGTGAACGGCAAAGTCTCACCGCTGGATGCCAACGGTGCCTTCTCCTTGATCGTTTCTACGGATCAGGCAGAGAAGCAGGTGACCTTGAGATCCACAGACCGCTCGGGTAATTCGCGTGAACGGCTCCTTTCCATCGTCCCGATCGACACGAACCGCGTCGCGAAGATCGAATTCAACTGTCCGACGGACGGGACCACGATCCTTCCGGTAACGAGTGAGATCTCCGCACACGGAACGGCGTATCCTTCCATGAAAATCACCGTTAGACATGGCGAGCAGACTTCGGTCGTTCAGACGGACAGCCAGGGCAATTGGGCAGTGTCGCTGAAACAATTGAAAGGAACGCAATTGACAGTGGTATTTGAGTCAATTAGTGATAATATTGTAGTAATTTCCAGAACCTATCAGGTAGAATAAATGCAGTTTGGCGTTATCATCAGCACATTTTTTAGCAGGAAATCATTGTCGGCACACGCATTTCATCTGAAACGGACGATCTCCGTTTCACTTCTACTGTTCATTTGTTCAACATTCCTCTTCTCGCAGGAGGTATTCCTCTCTGTCTCCGGAAATCAGGCACAGATCAAGGAGACCGGCGACAATTCGCACCAATATGATTTCTGGATCAAACCGGAAGCCAATGCCGCGAAAGCGACACTGCATATCTTCGACGCGGGACTCGGCGGCGTGGCGGATATCATTCAGGGCGGGATGGAAACAAAAACGACCTTTGAACTGATTCCGTTCGACGCACTCTATTCCTACAACAACGGCAAACTCAGCGTCAATGCAAAGACTGCCAAAGCGAATGTAAAACTCACCACGCAGGACGAACAACAGTATTTTAATCGCTGGAAAAAATTCTCAACCGTCGAACCGTCAAAGAACGGATGGATCCTGCGGGTCCGTGCAAGCGATGGAAATGATGTGAACAGCTTCCAGCTTGTTGTGGCGGACTCGAATTCCGTCACTGCACAGCGCAGCGACTGGTCCATCCTCGCTGTCGATCTCTCCGTCTGTCTCTACCGTGTTCCTGTCACTGCCGAAATGCAGATCCGTCCCTTCCGTCCTTTCGAGGATGAATTGGCGAGTTTTTCATCCTTCGGAGAAGAGCAAGTGCAGGTCGGCATCCGGGATGAATTCGGGAATTACTCCAAGCTACCTGTCGCGAAAGGATTCTTCGTCCCCACGCTGCCGAACGGAATGAAGAACAACTGGGGATTGACCGTTTCCGGTTCACCGCTGAAAGTGAACAATCTGGTGATCAAGGGAAAATACTTCCCCATTCTGTGGGACTTGAAGCCGACGGTCGTCCGTCAGCCGCAGAAGCCGGTGATCGAAGCGGTGCAGCTTGCAAGCTCGAACTGCAACAACGTGATCCTCGCACTGAGCGAAGCAACGAAGAAGAATAATTCAGGAATGATCCCGAAATGGAGCTTCGGCAAGACCATCATCGAAAAGGATTCCGCGGATATTGATTTCAAAAAGCCGGGAAAGAATTTTGTCACGCTGTTCATCCCAACGCGCGGCGTGTATTTCCCGAAATACTGGATGCAGGATGTTGCCGTTTCTGTGAATGCACCGCCGAAGGCAGTGATCACTGCGGACAGACTCATCGCTGCACCGGGCGAGATCATCTCCCTTTCCTCTGCCAATTCCTCCGATCCTGAGAATGCACAGCTGAACTATCAATGGTTCGTCAACGGCGAATTCCGCAGCGACGAAAAGGTGCTGACACTATCGAGTCTTCTGCCGACAACGTATGAAGTGAAGCTTGTGGTGAACGACGGCGCACCGAATTCCTCCTGCACCGAAGCAACGGCGGAGCAAAAGATCCGTATCAACGCACAGCCGTATGTTGATGTGAATTACCGGACGATCTTCGGACGTTCGACCGCAGTTCCATTCGTAGTGGAGAATGATGCAGACAATGACAATGATGTGCTCGATTTCCTCTGGAACGGCACAGGTATCGTCGGCAAGAGCACCGGAAATTCCGTTTCTGTAAAACATGACCGAGCCGGAACATATTCGTTAACACTCACAGCAAACGACAGAACAAATACTTCGAATTCCACATTCACACAAACGATCAAATACCGTGTGAATGCCGAGCCGATCCCTTCGTTCGATCTGGTGAAACAAGCGGCTCCCGGTGACACACTTCGTCTGCGCGCTTCCGCCATCGACGAAGATAATCCGACCGTTGCATTCTCATGGGAATCCACCGCCGGTCATGCATTGAACGGCGAGAATTCACAGTTGAGTTTCAACAATCCCGGTGATTACACTGTTACATTGACGGCGGACGACGGCGAAGCGGTTGAGAACTCAGTGCAGTCCATCAGCCGTAACATTCACATCAATGCGGCGCCGGTTCCGGCGATCACCGCTGAGAACCGTTCCACCTCTGCACGCCAAAGGATCTCTGCCGAAAAGACGACAGACGCCGATCAGAAAGAACTCGTTCACACGTGGGACTTCGGCGATGGAACGACGGGTATCGGTAAATCTGTTGTGCATGAATATCAGCAAAGCGGACGATATAAGATCGTCCTGACCGTGGATGACCGTCAGAAAATGACGAACAGTATCCAGACAACAACGCATGAACTGGTGATCAACCGTTATCCGACCGCACAGTTCTCGCTGCCGTCCAAATGGGAGCCGACCCGTCCGCTGCAGGTTGACGGTTCACGGTCCAGCGATCCGGACGGATCCGTTGCTGACTATACATGGTATGTGAACGGTGTTGAAGCCGGCAAGGGTGTGAATCCTTCCATCACGTTCGATGAACCGGGCGATTATGCTGTAGCGTTGAAAGTGCAGGATAATTCCGGATTTGATGATGCGGTTGGGATGAAGACCGTTTCGATCCACATCAACTATCCTCCTGTTGTCCGCTGGAAGATGACGCCGGAAGTCGCCGAGCCGAATGCTCCGGTCACGTTCGAAGCGACCGGCTCTACGGATAAAGAGACGAAGAATCTTACACGCGTCCGCTGGAATTTCTCTGACGGGACGACCGCCGAAGGTATGAAGATCACGAAGACATTCACCCGCTCGGGGATCGTCACTGTAACGACCGTGGTGAATGACGATGCAGGATTTGCAAACTCCGCGCAGTCGCTGCAGAAGAATATCCTCGTGAACGCATCGCCGATTATCGTCACCAAGACACTTATCAGGACGAATTCGCGGCGCATCCTTCTCGACGCAAGTCAGAGCTATGACATCGACAAACATGCGATCAATTTCGAATGGCTCCTTCCGGACAGGACGCGCGTGAACAAAGCGGCGTTCACATGGGATGCACCATCAGGAGGCGTCCACTTCATTACGCTCACAGCAAATGACGGACAAGGAAGAAAGAACAGCATAACGCGCGAGACCATCAAGATCCTCGTGAACCGTCCGCCGGTCGCCGTCGTAGATTCACTCGTCTATTCATGCACCGGTCAGACGATCCTCTTCAATGGTTCGCTCTCTTACGATCCGGACGGTGACGCAGTCTCAACGAAGTGGGATTTCGGTGACGGTTCGACATCCACCGAAACGAATCCTGCACATACATATAAAACACCCGGATATTACAGTGTGAAATTATTGCTTGATGACGGATTCGCTGAACAGCCGACAACGGCGACGATCCCGATCATCGTGGAAGGTTCACCGGTTGCGTATCAGACATTCACGGATACGACCATCTGTGTGAACGTTCCGCTGGACTTTGACGGAACACGAAGTGTCGATCCGAACGGTCCTATCGGTTCGTATACATGGGATTTCGGCGACGGCATCAATTCACTCGGCTCAAAAGTATCGCACGCATATACCAAAGCAGGAACCTATTACGCAACTTTGACCGTGGTCGGCAGCGGCAGCGGACGATGCAGCAAGGTCAGCCAAGTGACATCGGCCATTCATGTGATCGAAGGACCGACGGCGAACTTCGCTATGCCTGAGCGCGTCAGCATCGGTGAATTGGTGAATATCGATCCCGCCCTTTCCAAACCGAACGGCGCAGTTTCATCTGTCCGATGGAAGCTCGGCAAGGATACGACGATCAGCAGCACGGCACTTCAGCAAGTTCAGTATCGCTTCCGGAAATCCGGCACATACGAGATCGAGCTGACGATCAACATCACTTCGACAACGGCGTGCAACTCGGCGACGATCATGAAAAAGATCATCGTGAACGAACCGCCGGTGATCATGTGGAACATTCCTACCGATGCGGCCTTGGGCGATCAGCTGGTGCTGGACGGCTCCAAATCGTACGACAGCGACGGCATCATCGCACAATTCGACTGGAAAGTGGACGGAAAGAAGATCGGCACGACACCGATCGTCACCGCAGCAAATCTTTCTGCCGGTGAACATACCGTCGACCTGACGATCACGGATAACTCGCAGACATCCTCGCAATCGGTCAGCAGACAGGCATCGGTACGGATCAACTCCAAACCGAACCCGTATTTCACGCTGCCGGAACTGCTCTATGAGAATGAACCGATGAACCTGAAGCCGGAACAACGTACGGATGCCGACGGCGATGCGTTGAAATTCACATGGAAAGTGAACGGTACAACAGTCACTCCTGATTCCGTCCGCTTTGCTGCCGGCAGAACAGCTATTCTGTTGATCGCGGATGACGGCAAGAATGTCCGGAATTCCGTTGATTCGGTGCAGAAGGAATTCTTCGTGATCGCGCAGCCGAAACTCGACATCGAGCATCAGAACAACTGGATCATCGGAACGCCGCTGAATGCGAATCAGATCTATTCCAATGGAATGATCAACTTCGTCGCGAACACTTCGGTCGATCCTGTTTGGATACCATCGCAGTCCGGTAAACAATCCGCGACCGTTGCGTGGACGCCGAACGGAAAAGCGCTCGCTCGGACTGCGTTCACCGTTACAGTGTGGGATTCACTCACATTCACTGAACGTCCGGAACCGCTGACGCTCATCTGGAATCCGTCGAATCCGACGATCATCCTGAATGCACCGAAGGTGAACCGACCGGATAATTCGAAGGTGACCTATGAGTGGCGCAAAGGAAAGAATTCTTTCGGTGTCGGCAAAGTTGCCGAAGGATTGCTCAACCGAGGCAGGAACGTCTTCACCGTCCGCGCCATCGATCAGGAGATCCAGGGTGCGCATCCCGTGGAGATCGATGTGATCGTGAACTGCGAATAATTATTTTTTCATTAACATCATTGAAGGACGGGGATTAATCTCCGTCCTTTTTTGTTTTAAACCAACGTACATACAATACAAACATCTCGATCGGTACCGACTACAATCCCAGGGCTGTTGTGTTTTAAACCACGGCGGGATAATTCAATGGACCGGGATGAATCGCGGTCCCTGCAATGTTTTCTACCTGCACAATAATTCAAGACACTTCTGTCCTCTGCGCGCAAATCTCATGTTGTTCAACGAGAGAAATTCCGCTACATTTTATTAATCTCTTTTTTGAATTTTTTGCTGAGGTCCCGATGCAAATCCCCGTAAAGATCTATTCCGTTCCGACCATCACTTCGATCCAGGACATCGTCAATCAATCCGCCAATAAATACGGCGACAAACTTGCAATGGAGGATCTGAACGATACTCCAATTCCACGATTGACCTATGGAGGGATCCTCAAGAACGTTCTGAAGCTCGGTGCCGCACTGCGTGCACTCGGAATCAAAGAACGCAGTCATGTGGCATTGATCGGAGAGAACCGCGTTCAGTGGTCGCTTAGTTATTTGACGCTCGCCTATTTCAATTACGTTATCGTTCCGATCGACCGGAATCTTCACGAGAACGAAGTGCTGAATGTGATCCACGAATCGGATGCCGAAGCGGTGATCTTCAGTTCACAATTCGAACAGATCTTCGCCGAGGCACATTCATCGCTCCACAAAGTGAAGCATTACATCAGCATGGATACCGTTACGGAACGTCCGCGCTTCTATTCCATGATGAGTCTGATGCAGTCAACTCAGAGTCTCACCGCTGAACTGGCGCCGAAGATCAAACCGAACGAAATGGCGGTGATCATCTTCACTTCCGGAACACTCGGCCGTGCAAAGGGCGTGATGCTGACGCAGAACAATCTGACCTCCAATCTGATGGCAATGCTTAGCATTTTCTTCATGTATCCCGAGGACAGATTTCTCTCCGTCCTTCCGATCCACCACACCTACGAATGCACCTGCGGAATGCTGCTGCCCCTCTATGCCGGTGCGTCCATCCACTTTGCCCGTTCTCTCAAGACGGTCACGGACGATCTGCAACGGGTGAAAGCGACCATTCTGCTCGGCGTTCCGCTTCTGTATGATAAGATGTTCAAACGTATCCACAAAGGGATCCAGGAAAAGAAAACTGTCGCAAAAGTGCTCAATCCATTGATCAAATTTACCGATATCATGCAGACCGTCGGCTGGAAGAGCGCAAAGAAATCCATCTTCAGCGAACTTCATCATAAATTCGGCGGTTCCATCCGCTATTTCCTGGCCGGCGGAGCTGCGCCGGATCCGATGGTGGCGAAAGGACTACGGGACCTGGGATTCAATTTTGTTCAGGGATATGGATTAACAGAGACATCACCGATCCTTGCGTTGAACTCACCGCACCGATTCAAGGATGATGCGGCGGGATTCCCTCTGCCGGGGACTGAGATCAAGATCAACGAACCGGACAAGGACGGCATCGGAGAAGTGTACGGCAAAGGGCCAAATGTGATGCTGGGATATTATAAGAATCCGACAGCAACGGCAGAAGTGTTCGACAACGGCTGGTTCAAAACCGGAGATCTGGGATATTTCGACAGTGAAGGATTCCTGCACATCAGCGGACGGAAGAAGAATGTGATCATTTCGAAATCCGGAAAGAATGTCTTCCCCGAAGAGATCGAGGATGTGCTCAACCGGAGTCCGTTCATCATGGAATCGCTCGTCTACGGACAGGATGACCCGAAACTGGATGAGATCATTGCGGCGCAGATCGTGGTGGATGCGGAAGCGTTCATTGAATTGTCGGAGTCGACTGGAAAAGAGATCACTAAGGAACTTCTCCATCAGATCATCGCTGATGAAGTATCGAAAGTGAACAAACAGCTCAGCAGTTACAAGCAGATCCGGAAGTTCATCATCCGTGACCATGAACTGTTGAAGACAACAACACAGAAGATCAAACGGTTTGCGAACCTCGCGCCACAGCCGGAGGAATAGAGGGAACCAGCGTCATTTTAAACACTTGCCAAGTTTTCAAAACTTGGCAAGTGTTTTTTGCTTTAAAGAGCACCGTCTCTTAGATCAAAACACCTTACAGGTTTTCAAAACCTGGAAGGAGTTTGACGTTTAAACTCTTCGTTATTTCACCCGCAGATTCGACGACTCGATGAGCACACCGCCGTCATACGGATGCTGTTGAGGATTAATATCGAGTTTTTCCGGATAACCGAATTCACTGTTATACTGCACTACCAGTGAATCCTTCCCGGGATTATGAATGATATCGAACATATCCTTCACCGAGTGATAGAACTTTGCATCGACCGGTGAAAGCACTGTTGAATCCGATAGTTTCATCACCTGAACGACCGTATCCGCTCGGACTGTCAACTTCATCATCATCCCTCCTTTGACACAATAACAGATATTCATCTGCTCGATCGTATAATCATGGATCCCTCGGGAGAGCCACGATGCATACGGATCAACGGAACCGGGCTGTGAGGTTTGATCGTCGCAGCTTGATAAAAGAAATGCTGATACAAGAAGAAAGAGAAGTGTTTTCATGATGCCCTCCGTCATGAGTAGGACAGAAAAGTCTGCACACCTCACAGGTTTTGAAAAACCTGTGAGGTGTTATATTAAACTTTAATCGTGCCATTCATGTTTTCTCTTTTGAAAATATCCTCAAAATATAGATCGAATTGACAATCCGATTATAGTAAAAGGACGAAGCAACGCTTCGTCCTACATTTTAACTGCGGTGCCACGCCATGGCAATATCATCCTCAAATCCGCCGCCCACGCTGCGGATACGTTTCACGAGGCGTCCCTCCGGTTCGAATCCGAGTGATTCATAGAACCGCAAAGCGCGGGTATT
>JBMOHT010000135.1:0-10929 GCA_049317705.1 Bacteroidota bacterium
TCGTTCGAGGGAGTCCCTTCGCGTTATAGCAACGTGGACATCGTGATGTTCCGCGAGAATATTGAGGAATTTTACTCAGGAATTGAGCATTACATTGATGCTCAGAAGAGTGCGGCGGAAACAATCGGAATCATCACCCGTTATGGCAGTGAGCGAATCGTCCGTGCCGCGTTCGAATATGCGAGGAAGTTCAACCGTAAGAAGGTTTCGATCGTCCACAAAGCGAATATCATGAAATTTACCGGCGGATTGTTCCTTGAAGTGGGGAAGAAAGTGGCGGAAGAATTCCCCGAGATCCAATGCAACGACGTGATCATCGATAATATGGCGATGCAGCTCGTGCTCAATCCTAACCAGTACGATGTGATCGTGACGACGAATCTGTTCGGGGATATCCTCTCCGATCTTTGTTCTGGACTTGTCGGCGGACTCGGCGTAGCACCGGGAGCGAACATCGGGAAAGATGCAGCCATTTTCGAAGCTGTCCACGGCAGCGCGCCGGATATTGCGGGAAAAGATATTGCAAATCCCTCGGCCTTGATCCTTGGAGCGGCGATGATGCTGAATCATCTCGGAGAAACGGTGGCGGCGGAGAAGATCTACAAAGCGATCCGTGAGACATTGATGAATCCGAAAGAAGTGACCCGTGATCTGAATCCCAACTCAACGGTAGGGACGAAGCAGTTCGCGGAGTTTATTGTTCAGCATATCAAATCTAATTAAAAATTATGAAGGTATTAGGTCTTAGGTATTAGGCACTAGTAACAGCATAATAACTAGAGGATATCTCAAAAATAAAATATCGTCACACTGAGCGGAGTCGAAGTATGACAATTCATGTGGATCATGCCTCGACTGCGCTCGGCATGACTTAGAATAACCATTTTTGAGATGCACTCTAGATGCGAGACCTAATGCCTAGTACCTAATCCCTAACGACTGTTCTTAAAACACCTGTTCTTAATGCAAATTGGAAAAATAAATATCGACCGCCCTTTGATCCTCGCTCCGATGGAGGATGTCACCGACATGCCGTTCAGACTCGTCTGCAAGAGGCTTGGTGCTGACATTATGTATACGGAGTTCGTTAATTCGGATGGATTGATACGGAATAATAAAAAGACATTCGAGAAGATGCGCTTCCTGGAAGAAGAGCGGACGTTCGGGATACAGATCTACGGCGGCGATGAGAATGCGATGGAGGGAGCGGCGAAATTAGCGGATTCACTAAATCCCGACATTATTGATGTGAATGCCGGATGCTGGGTGAAACAAGTGGCAGGACGCGGAGCCGGTGCGGGACTGCTTAAGGATATTCCGAGGATGGAACGGCTCGTGACGAATGTGGTGAAAGCGACGAACATTCCGGTGACGGTGAAGACGCGTCTCGGCTGGGACGAATCATCCATCAAGATCATTGAAGTGGCCAAGATGCTTGAAGGAATCGGCGTGCAGGGGTTGACCGTTCACTGCAGAACACGTTCTCAGGGACATAACGGTGATCCCGATTATTCCTGGATTCCAAAGATCAAAAGAGAAGTATCGATTCCTGTCTTTATCAATGGAAGTCTCGTTGAGCCGAAGCAGATCAAAGACGTATTCGATGAAACGGGTTGCGACGGTGTGATGATCGGCCGCGGTGCGATCGACAATCCTTGGATCTTTGCCGATGTGAAACATTATTTTGCGACCGGTGAACTGATGCCGAAGCGTACACTCGCCGAACGGATCGAAAAGTGCATTGAACTGCTCACGCTCTCCGTTGAGCGTAAAGGAGAGAAGAGAGCAGTGATCGAGATGCGCAAATTCTACATCGGATATCTCAAAGGCGAACCGAATGCAGCTAAACTTCGGAATTTCCTAATGCAGTTCTATGAAGCGGCCCCGATCATCGACATACTTCAATCCGTAAGAGAAAAAGGGATCATCGAAGAGGAACGTTTCCATTTGAATCAGGAATCCGCATAAATTCATACTCATTGCTCTGAGTTAGGACCGCAGATTCAAAATCCGCTTGCACTTTCCTCCAAACTTCCTTATCTAAGATATAATACGTTCCATCTATATCTGAAAAGCTTTCGCAAAGGTGCAAAGTCGCTTGTTTTTTGTTGATTTTGCCATACTCTTAGCTCCTTGGCGCCTTTGCGAGAGATACATTTTACGATGTAACTGTAATCTCTTTCACTAAATTTGAGTTTTAATGATCGCTTTTATTGTTGGTTTTATCATCGGTTATTTGACGACCATCCCGATCGGTCCTATCAATATCGCCGTTGTGATGAAAGCATTGAGGAATCACACCGCACAGGCATTATTGATCGGTGTCGGATCGGCATTCATGGATGTTCTGTATTGCGGCGCAGCAGTGTTCGGCGTCGGCTCACTCGTCACAAATCCCACCATCGATACGATCTTCAGAGTCTCAACCTTCGCGATCTTCTTTGTTTACGGACTCAAAACCACTTTCGGGAAACTGCCGGAAACGCATTTTAAGCCAAGCGAGGATGATGTCCCCGGGTTCAAAAGATATTTCCTCCTCGGCGTTGCGATGTATTTCTCGAACCCTTCATTCCTTGCGTATTGGATCACCATCGGCGGTATCGTTCACGGTTACAAGGTGATCGAATCGACGATGCTGAATAATGCACTTTTCGCTCTCGGAACGGGTGCCGGGGTGACGGTCTGGTTCTTTACGCTGGTGGAACTGGTGGAACGGCAGAAGATGAAATTTGAGGTGGACCGAATCCGAAAGATCACTCGGTTCTTTGGACTTGTCCTGCTGGTGGTGAGCTCCGTGCTGGGGTGGAATCTGGTGAAGGAGTTTGTGCTGCATAGGTGATATTAATGTTTTGCGAAGGTTTCGATCAATCGATGATATACCTTCGCAAAACTGCATTAATATGAAATACGAAACAGGAAAATATTACCATGTGTATAATCGAGGAGCACATAAACAAAAGATCTTCCTGAATTCAGAAAACTACCGATTCTGTCTACATTTATTCCGCAAATACTCCGCACAATATCACGTCTCAATTCTGGCATATTGTCTCATGCCAAATCATTACCATTTATTGCTCAAACAAAACGAACTTGGTTCCATTTCAAAATTCATCCAAGTAGTCTTTAATTCTTACTCTCAATCGTTCAATAAAGTCACAGGGCATAGTGGAACGTTGTTTCAGGGGCGTTGTAAAGGGATCGAAGTTGATTCAGATGAATATGCAATTCAACTTTGCCGATATATCCATATTAATCCCGTTGCAGCGAAAATGGTCAGAACACCAAATGAATGGCTGCATTCAGATTATCAAGATTGGATCAATCGATCAGATGGTGATCAAGAAAAGATGACTTTACGGAATAGATATTTTGGTTCAGCAGAAGCGTATGAAAAGTTTATCAGCGAAAATACTGATGATGATTTTGAGGCAAAATACCGAATTGATTCTTGATGGTGATGCATGAAACCTTCCGAAGGTTTTTGAAAAGAAATGATATAACCTTCGGAAGGTTCTTACACCTTATTCTTCCAGCGTCGAAATATCACCTTCGCTCAAACCCTGCGCGCGTGCCTTCAGAACGCGGCGCATGATCTTACCGCTGCGTGTCTTTGGCAGTACCGGGACGAATTCGATCTTCTCCGGTTTTGCGATCGGTCCGAGTTCGTGGGAGATATGTTTTCGCAGATCTTCCACCAATTGCTCGCTCGGTTCATTTCCTGCCTTCAAAATAAGATACGCGTGGATCGCCATTCCTTTTAATTCATGCGGTAATCCGATAACTGCTGCTTCGGCGACGGCATGATGGGTGATGAATGCCGATTCGATCTCAGCTGTTCCTAATCGATATCCGCTTACTTTAATGACATCATCAACACGTCCGATCACCCAGAAATATCCATCCTTATCTTTGCGTGCAGAATCTCCGGCGAAATAGACTCCGGGATACGTGCTCCAATATGTCTTCACATAGCGTTCGGGATCCTTGAAGATCGTCCGCATCATCGCGGGCCACGGATTCTTCAGGATGAGGAATCCTTCTTCGCCGGCGGCGACCGGTTTTCCTTCGGCATTCACCACTTCGGCATCGATGCCGGGGAACGGCTTCGTCGCGGAACCGGGTTTCAGCGGCTGCGCTGGCATCGGCGCCATCATGAACATTCCTGTCTCCGTCTGCCACCACGTATCCATGATCGGACATTTCTCCTTTCCGACAACTTTGTGGAACCAGCGCCATGCTTCGGGATTGATCGGTTCGCCGACGCTGCCGAGCAGTCGTAGGGAAGAGAGGTCGTGACGATTCACCCATGATTCGCCGAAACGCATCAGTCCACGGATCGCTGTGGGAGTGGAATAGAAGATCGTGACGCCGTATTTTTCGATGATGGACCACCAGCGGTCCGGATACGGATAGGTCGGTGCGCCTTCATACATCACAGACGTAGCTCCGGCGATCATCGGTCCATACACAATGTAAGAGTGACCCGTGATCCATCCCGGATCTGCAGTGCACCACCATCTGTCTTCTTCTTTAAGGTCGAACACGTCGTGGATCGTTGCATGCACGCCGACGGAGTATCCACCGTGTGTGTGCAGAATGGCTTTTGGTTTGCCGGTCGTTCCTGAAGTATAAAGAATGAAGAGAGGATCTTCGGCATCCATCACTTCCGTTTCGCATTTGGAACCGTTCTTCGAAGCAGGCATGGTCATCAGTTCGTGATACCAGTAGTCGCGACCCTGTTCCATCATCACTTCGTTGCCGAGATGTTTAATGACGACGACATGTTCCGGGGCGCCGGAACGTTTCAATGCTTCGTCCACAATTTTCTTCAGTTCGATCTTTTTGCCGTTCATGTTGCCGCCGTCCGCGGTGATAACGACCTTCGAACCGCTGTCCTCGATGCGTCCGTGGAGCGCTTCTACGGAGAATCCGCCGTAGACCACGGAATGGACGGCGCCGATCTTCGCTGTGGCGAGCATCGCAATGACGGTCTCAGGAATTCTCGGCATATAGATCGTGACGAGATCGCCTTTCACCACTCCCATGCTCTTCAGGACATTCGCGAACTTGCATACTTCACGATTCATCGCATGGTAACTGAATGTGCGGACTTCTCCTTTTTCACCTTCCCAGATCAACGCCAGTTTGTTCCGCCTCCATGTCTTTACATGACGGTCGAGAGCATTCAGCACGATATTCGTTTTTCCGCCGGTATACCATTTGTAGAACGGTTTGTTGGAATCATCGAGGACCGTATCCCATTTCTTGTACCATTCCAATTCATTAGCCCGTTTGGCCCAATACGCCTGGATATCTTTCGCTGCTTCAATACGGACTGCTTCGGGATCTTTCACGTTTGCCTGCGCGAGTACTTCGGGGGATGGATAATACATCTCGCTGGATTGCTGCGCGATCGGTTGTTCGTCCTTCATGAATGGAACTCCTTTGTAATAGAGTATTGAAATGATGATCGATCAAAAGTTTTCGAATATTACAGAAGAGAATGGATTATTGCAAGGAAAGTCGCCGTTTCATTTTATTCGGAGAACAAGAAGTAGTTATTGCAGAGCAACTTTGACGGTAGTATCTTTCCAATCATGATCAGGATATTCTCACTCGTATTCATTCTGTTTCAGCTTCTTGTTCCGCAATCGCCCAGATTCGAGCGGATCGGGATCGAACAGGGACTCTCGCAATCCTCCGCGATGGCGATCATTCAGGATCGGGAAGGATTCCTGTGGGTAGGAACATGGGACGGTCTGAACCGTTATGATGGCTATTCCTTCGTCCAATACCGCCACGATCATCTGGACAGTAATTCGATCTCCAGTAACAGCATCCACTACATCTTTGAGGACAGGGACGGATTCCTTTGGATCGGCACGGCCGGGGGAGGACTGAACCGTTTTGACAAGAAGAACAATTCATTTACCAATAAATTCAATCACGATACACTGCATTCAGGACAGGCACTTTTTTCCGTGAGTTACATCGGGCAGGACAGTGCAGGGTTCATCTGGTCATCGAATGCAATGGAATTGGAGCGGATCGAACCACGCACGTTCTCGATCCGAAAGATCCGGCTCGATACGATCCGTTCAACAACATTCTCACGCCGCACCGGCGAGCGAGGACTCACCTTTGTCGCTGCGAAGCGGCTGATCACGACGACTCCGGATGGTTCCGTTCTTGCTCAGGAACTGTTCACCGATCCGCGCGAACGGGACAAAATGGTGAATGGTATCTATTATTACCGGACATCTGACGGTGTGATCCTGGTCTATTCTCCCGGGGTCGGTATCTATGAGTTTGATTGGAACACGAACAATGCCGTGCTTCGTTACAGTCATTCAAATGATCCGCACAGTCTTTCCAGTAATTTCGTCCGAAGGATCTTTGAAGATTCCCGCGGAACATTATGGGTAGGAACGGATCAGGGATTGAATAAAGCACTGTATGATCAACGGCATACGATCATCGGATTTGAACGAATCCTCAGCGATCCCGCCGACAATAGTACGTTGAGCAGTGACGAGATCAATTCCATTTATGAGGACCGTACAGGAGTGTTGTGGTTCGGAACGAAGATCGGTTTGAATAAACTCCTTCCCCGGAGAAAAGATTTCATTCCGATCCCCGAACATCATTCCATTCAGGAATTTGCCGGAGGAAGTTTCCCGGTCGGTGTCTATGAGGCATCTGATTCTCTTGTCTGGATCGGTACAACGGCGGGATTGAATCTCTACAATACACGGAGTGATACCTGGAAGAAATTCACTACCGCGAATTCCGGTCTCTCAAACAATACGATCCACAATATCTTTAAGGATTCACGTGATCGATTTTGGTTCCTCACTCGTTATGGTTTAAATAGATATGATGAATCACGGTCGAGATTCATACAGACGATCTTCGATGCAGAATCACCATACCGCGAACTGTTCAACAAACTGTATGCAATAGCCGAGGATGAGAAGGGGATTCTCTGGATCGGAAGTGCACGTGGTCTGATTCGTTTTGATCCTCAAAGCGGAACACACCGAAGGATATCCTTTGATACACTGGATAACGGATTGGGAAACACATATGTGCTCTCGCTACTTTCCGCCGGGAAGCAGCTGTGGATCGGAACGAATACACAGGGATTACTTTCCGTTAACACCGATGATCTTTCATTCCAACGATATGTCTTTGACGAGAAGGATGATCGATCAATTTCAAATAATAAACAGATGTGGATCCATCGGGACCGGAGCGGAACTATCTGGGTCGCGACGCTTGGAGGCGGATTGAATAAAGTGATCCAGGAGGGAGGGAATGTGAGATTCCAACGGTACCAGGGGAAAGAAGGGATGCTTAACGACAATCTCTACGGGATACTTGAGGATGACCACGAGAATCTCTGGCTCTCTACAAATTACGGGATATCGAAATTCTCGATGCGTGAGGAACGATTCACAAATTATACAACGGCGGACGGATTGCCGACGTTGGAGTACAATCAAAATTCATTCCACCGCGGAAAGAGCGGATATTTCTATTTCGGCGGGATCAACGGAATGGTCCGGTTCAAACCGGAACGGATCGGATCGAACACCATTCCGCCAAAGATCGCAGTCACCAAATTTTCCATCTTCAATGAGCAGCACGACGAAAAATTGAATGTTGGTACCATCGAGCTTGCCTATACGGAGAACTTCTTCTCGTTCGAATTTTCCGCACTCGATTTTGAGGCATCGCAAAAGAATCAATATGCCTATAAACTGGAAGGATTTGAACCGGACTGGAACGCCATCGGAACTCGCCGGTTTGCCAGTTTCACCAATGTCCCGCCGGGCGGTTATACCTTTCGCGTTAAGGGATCGAATAATGACGGCGTTTGGAATAACGAAGGTAGATCAATCAAGATCCTCATCGTTCCTCCGTTCTGGGCGACGGTGTGGTTCCGGCTGCTCTCCGTTACACTGTTCATTGGAGCGATCGTGGGGAGCGTTCGGTACTCTGCTTACAGAAAATACCGCCGTCAGATCGATGAACTGGAACATCAAAAACGAATATTAGAGGAACGTCAAAGGACACGTGATAAGATCGCCCGAGACCTTCATGATGACCTTGCTTCCACTGTCGGAAGCGCCGGACTGTTCATTGAAACGGCAAAGAGAACGATGGGTGAAGATTCGGCACAGGCAAAAGAATATCTCGACAAGACAAGTTCCATCCTGAGTGAAGCGGAAGAAGCGATGAGCGATATCGTCTGGTCCGTCTCGCCGAAACACGACACATTGCAGAGTCTCTCTACGCGCATTCGTCTTGTTACAACGGAACTGTGCCGTGCGAACGGCATCGGATATGCGGTTGATGTGAAAGGGGATACCGATGTGCCGCTCTCCGAAGAAATCCGGCGGGGATTGTATCTGATCTTCAAAGAAGTGCTGAACAACTGTCTGAAGCATTCACACGCTACGAAGATCGAGATCTTGATCGGGAGCGAAGGGAACAATGCGGTCCTTCAGGTGAGCGACAACGGTACCGGACTGCCGATGGAAGGGAACGAGGATCGGCTCGGAGGAAATGGAATGCATAATATCTCCAAACGTGCTGAAGAGATCGGAGCGACTATCAGCATCACATCTGTTCGGGGCAGCGGCGTGACTGTTCGCGTTGAGAAACAATTGACCCAATTGAGTCATTGATGGTGTCGGCAATTATCAACACGTTGAGATAAGATACTGGCTGAATGAAATGATACTTGATGCTGGATGTTTGATGTTCGATAAAGGTAAAACGGATTGGTGAAAAATACAGATCAAATACGTATTGTGATCGTTGAAGATCATACAGATTTCCGGAATGGACTGGAGCGTATGCTTTCGTCCATTTCTACAATGCATGTAGTAGGTGCATATTCATCGGTGGAAAAATCTCTGGTCGATTTCCCCGAATGTGATGTGCTGCTGCTGGATATCAACCTTCCCGGAAAATCCGGCGTTGAAAGCATTCATCTTTTCAAAAAAGAAAATCCCGCTCTTCAGATCGTGATGCTCACTGGACTGGATGATGATGAAACGATCTTCAATGCGATCCTTGCCGGTGCGGATGGGTATCTCTTAAAAAAGACTCCGCCTGCCCGTGTGATCGCGTCGATCGAGGATGCCGCAGTGGGAGGAACTCCCATGACACCGTACGTAGCACGCCGTGTTATCGAACATTTCAAACAGAACGCACCTGTTCACAATGATTATCAATTGACGGACCGGGAGAAGGAGATCCTCTCCGCACTAGTGCAGGGATCCGACAACCGTGAGATCGGTGAAAAACTCTTCATCAGTTATGAGACAGTCCGTAATCATCTGAAACACATCTACGAAAAACTCCACGTCAACTCCCGCTCCCAGGCAGTCTCCAAAGCGCTGAACGAACGGATCGTAAAGTAATCCTCAGTTCCTTCCTCCCCAAAATTGACCCAATTGAGTCATTGTGAGGATATGTCCCTCCCGATATATTGGACCATTCAATCAATCGGTTCACGTTCATCTCATATCGGGGGACATTATGAAAAAGTTCGTTCTGCTTATTGCTGTTATCTTCCTTTCCATTCCTGCATTCGCTCAACCGGTTGGCTCCATCATGGAATATTCCGGCGGCATCTATTTTCAGAAAATGTCACAAACGGGGGGAGCAAAGACGAAATATACCGCAACAATTCGTCCGTATTTCAATGTGTCATCGATCGGTTTTCTGTGGCGTGACCTTATCTCTGAATCATTTGTTTTGGGAGAACATCTCGCCGTAGCATTGCCGGCAGGATTTGGATCCGACGGATTCAATATCGGTGCGAGCTTTGAGTTCGGCGGAAAATTCGCCTATGCCTTCAGCGATGATATCCAGGCAGGTTTCAAACATTACATTAAAGATTATAGGACAACAACCTCGGAACGGGTACAGATGAAGACCAATTATTTCCATGTGCGATATCAGCAGCATATGGTTGAAGTCGGATTCGCTGCTCCTAAAGAAGGGAAAGTGACAACGGATGCAGACAAATATTTCGGAATTGAATACCGTATGATCGACGGCAGTATCCGCAAAGGTGAGACCAATTATTTCTATGGTTTGAAATTGGAGAAATATCAGCCGAACAAAGGATTCAGTTATGCAGGAATTGATAATACTCTGCAGGTCATGGTATTATTCGGCTGGGTGATGTGATCGACATCTTCATCACCGGCAAAAAAGACGCCGCTTTTTCCGGGGGAGAGAGCGGCGTTCATCTTAAATAAATGACCCAATTGAGTCATTGAGACCGCCGGACTCTGGTAATATATTCCAATTACGAATATAACATGATATACAAATTCATTCATCAGGGGGAATAATGAAAAATATTGTACGCTTTGTGTTACTCTTCATTTTTGTGCTTCCGTTAATGGCACAATGGTCGAACATCAGCGGTCCGGGAACGAACGGCATCAACGCAGTATCCCAATACGGAAATACCATCGCTGTCGGGACACAGACAGCAGGAATGTTCCTGACCACAGATCTTGGAACATCGTGGCGTTCCATCAACGGGAATCTCGTCGACTTCAGTGTGCAATCAATGTATGCTTCGCCGACACAGATCTTGACCGGTGTCTCCATGCCGTTCTCATCATACGGTGTCTTCCAAACCGTGAATAATGGGATCTCGTGGAAAGGATTCGGCGGACCCTTCCCGGGAAAAACGATGAATTGTATCATTAAAGTTGATACGGTCATTCTTGTAGCGACCGGCGGAGGGAACGTGAATGTTGTCAGGACAAAGAATGACGGACTCACTTGGGAATCCGCAAGCGGCGGCATCGCCGGACCGAAAGTGAATTCATTGACAGCGAATGGCAGCGTAGCATTCGCCGCAACGGATGAGGGGATATTCCGCTCGACCGA
>JBMOHT010000136.1:0-10794 GCA_049317705.1 Bacteroidota bacterium
TATCTCGTCGGATTCGGACTGATCATCGCGGCGGCATTCTTCATTTTTAAGAAGTGGTGATTTTATCCCAGGAAATTTTTCGAGATTATTTTTACGAAAAGATCCCGCCGCTCCCAAAGGGATGCCTTCACGTCCGAAGGACCCCGTTGGGGAAGTGACCCTTCGGGTCGGCAAAAGTCACCAAGACACAAAATCCCACAAATACTTTTTTGTGAAGTGTATTTTTTCCACACATTTGTGTCTTCGTGCCTTCGTGGCATCAAACATAAATATTGAAGTGCATTAATCTTAAGCCAAGAGATCCCATTCTTCCAAATTATCCACTACACTATTTTCTTATCCCCCCCATTTCACCGATTGTTCACTACCATTGACCGAATTCACATTCAGTTCATTCCCTTTTCACTGTATTTTGTGTGAGTTCTTTGAAAAAGACGTAATAATCCGGTTTCTTAAAAATTCTTAAGGTCGTTGCTCTCAGGGTGAAACTTCTGTATATTGGAAACCGTAGAAACTAACTCGGTTTCCTACAATATATTTTTGATTCAATCGTCAAACAATGCAGGAAATCTGCATTTTTTTAGGGAACAACGGAAACCAGAAAAACGTTATCGGTTTCTCAAGCAGTTTTCAAAGGAGATTACAGTGTCCGATATAGAAATGAGACAACGGATTCTTGACGCAGCCAAAGAGCATTTCTTTACCAATGGATTCAGCAAGATCACCATGGAAGAATTCGCTCACAGCATGGGCATGAGCAAGAAGACCATCTACAAATTCTTCACCAGCAAAGATGAGCTGGTGAAAGAGATCACGAAAGAGAAACTTCACCGCATCAACGCGCAATGTGAAGCGTTCCGGAATGATACTTCGATCGAATTCATCGACCGGATCAAATGCACCATCAACTATCTCACCGAAGAGATGCAGTCCTTGAAGCCCCAATTCTCCCTCGACATCCAGCGGACCATGCCGGATCTCTGGAAAGAAGTGGACAGCTTCCGGAATGAAAAAGTGATGAACGATTTCGCATTGATGGTGAAACAAGGGGTCGATCTCGGGATCTTCCGCAAGGATGTGAATGTGCAGGTCTTCGTTCTGATGTATTCGGCTGCGATGCGCAGCATCATCAATCCGGAGATCCTCTCGCAGCTCCCCATCAACTTAAGTCAGGCATATCAGGCTGCTGTGACGGTCTTCTTCGAAGGAATGATGACCGACGACGGCAGGAAAAAATATCAGAATAAAATAAACGAACAATCGAAAGAAGAGGTATTAGCATAATGAAACGAATGATCATCATCGCACTGCTCTCCATGGCAGTCCTGGCAAATGCTCAGCAGAAACTTTCACTCACCGTAGAACAGGCTGTACAGACGGGACTTGAGAACAGCAAGTCATTGAAATCATCACAATTCAAAGTGGTCGCTGCCGAAGCGAAGACAACTGAAGCGGATGCGGCAGGTCTCCCTTCACTGAAATTGAATGCGGCTTACACCCGGTTAAGCGATGTTCCCGCAAGCTCCATTCCGAACTTTATCAACCCGTCGGGACCGCCGATCGTGCTCTCCCAGACCGTGTTGAACAACTATACGCTCCGTGCAACGGTTCAGCAGCCGATCTTCACTGGAAACAAGATCTCCAGCGCATCCGATATTGCGGAATATTCCTACGAAGCAACGAAGCAGGATTTCAGCAAGGATAAAGCGGACCTGATCTTCAACGTGAAGAGTGCATATTGGAATCTTTATCGTGCGAACGAATTCAAGAAAGTTGTGGATGAGAATGTCGGCCAGATCAAAGCTCACGCGGTCGATGCCGAGAACATGATGAAGCAGGGACTCCTCACCAATAACGATCTGTTGAAAGTGCAGGTGCAGTTATCCGATGCCCTTGTCCGTCAGATCGATGCAAAGAACAATGTGACCCTTGCGATGCTCGGACTGAACAATACGCTCGGACTTCCTCTCTCCACCCAGATCGAGATCACGTCGCAACTGGAATCGAATCTGACCTCCTCCGTGGATGTGAGCTCACTCGTAAAGAAAGCCGTCGAGAACCGTCCGGAGATCCTCGGCATGAATGCCCGCATGAAGGCAAGTGAATCGAATCTTACCATCGCTCAATCAGGATGGTATCCGCAGGTATTCCTGGTAGGAAATTATAATTATCTCAGACCGAACTCCCGCATATTCCCCACCAAAGATCAATTCAAGGGGACATGGGATGTCAGCATCTCCCTCTCCTATGATCTCTGGAACTGGAACACCTCCGGCAGTCAGTCCACCCAGGCAGAAGCGCAGTTGTCACAAACAGAACAGGCACTTTCTCAGCTGAAGGACGGCGTGTCGCTGGAAGTAACGCAGAGTTATCTCGGCGTGAATCAAGCAAAAGAACGTTCACAGGTAGCAAAAAAAGGTGTGGAACAGGCAGAAGAGAATTACCGAGTGACGAACGAACGTTACAAGAAGGGATTGAATGTTAATTCGGACCTGCTCGATTCAGAGGTGGCGTTATTAACGGCAAAATTGAACTATACCCAGTCGCTGGTTGATTTTGAACTTGCGTCCGCCCGGCTGACCAAGTCCATCGGCGAATAAGAATTTCACTTTACCATCATTAAACCCATAGGATAAACATAATGAACAAATATAGAATCATCTCCATCAGTGTGGTGCTGCTTGGGGTCTCCCTCGGCTTCATCATGAACAATCAGCCCAGCAACGATCCGCAATCGACGGCTCCAGCCGGTATCTCCACCGCATCGTCTGTTTCCGTGATCACCGCAGCGAAACAGAATGTCATGGAGCGCTTCTCCTCCGTGGGAACCATCACCGCGAACAACGACGTCGCCATCATTTCCGAGACTCAGGGACGCGTCGTAAAGGTCTATACCGAGGTCGGCGATTATAAAAAAGCCGGTTCCGTCCTGGTGGAAGTGGACAGCGAGCTGAAAGAAGCAGCATATAAAGCGGCGAAAGTATCGTACGAGAAAGCGAAGAATGATCTGACCCGTTTCGAAGAATTGTATAAAGAAAAATCCATCTCGGATTCGCAAATGGAACAGGCACGCTGGGCATTCCAGACCGCCGAAGCGCAGTATATCGTCGCCCGTCGTCAATTGAGCGACACGAAGATCACCACACCGATCTCCGGTATCGTTACAGCACGCAATGTGAACATCGGTTCATTCGTTCAGGGCGCCCCGCAGTCCACTGTCGTTGCGAACGTCGTGGACATCTCCAAATTGAAAGTGAAACTGAATATCGCGGAAAAGGATGTCTTCCGCCTGAAGGCAGGAAGTAAAGTGGAGATCACAACCGATGTCTTCCCGAATACGGCATTTACCGGCACCATCACCACCATCTCGGCAAAAGGGGACGAAGCACACACCTATCCCGTTGAGGTCGTAATGGATAATTCAAAACAGCAGCTGAAAGCAGGGATGTTCGCCCACATCACATTCAATCCGCAGTCATCATCGAATGCGTTGGTCATCCCGCGTGAAGCGATCGTCGGCAGTATGAAGGATGCAAAAGTGTATGTAGTGAAGAACAATGTTGCAAGCCTCCGTTCGGTCACCGTCGGAAAATCATTCGGTATCTCCGTGGAAGTGCTGAAGGGACTCAATGAAGGCGAATCAGTGGTCGTGAACGGTCAAAATAATCTTAAAGACAACGCAAGTGTCGTTGTCCGTAAATAATCTTATAAGGACAGAAAGATACTCTCATGACAATTACCGAATTATCCATTAAACGCCCTTCACTGGTCGTGGTGATCTTCACCGTGATCGGCGTGCTCGGATTGTTCAGTTTCAAGATGCTGAACTACGAACTGCTTCCGAAGATGTCCATCCCCGTGGTCACCATCACCACGATGTATCCCGGCGCATCACCATATGAAGTGGAGAATAATGTTTCTAAAATAATCGAGGATGCCATCTCCGGTATCGACAAGATCGACAATATCCGTTCCACATCGTTTGAAGGATTTTCTCTTGTGGTGATGGAATTCAAACAGGATGCGAAGATCGATTTCGTCGTTCAGGATGCGAACAGGAAGATCAGTGCTATCGTCTCCAAACTCCCAAGCGATGCCAAGGCACCGGTCGTCTCTAAGATCGCATTCGATGAACTTCCCGTGCTTCGTCTCGGTGTGACCAGTCAGATGAATACACGCGAGTTCTATCAATTCATCAAGGACCGTATCCAGCCCCGTATCTCAAAGATCGGCGGCGTTGCGCAGGTGGCGCTGACCGGCGGCGATGAACGCGAGATCAAAGTGAATGTCGACGCGAACAAGGTCCGTTCGTACGGTCTCTCCATTCTCCAGGTCGTGGGTGCGGTGCGGAATGCGAATATGGACTTCCCCACAGGAAATATCAAGGACAGCGATCAACAGTTCGTTGTTCGTGTCGCCGGAAAGTTCAAATCCGTTGACGATCTGCGCCAGTTGGTGATCGGACGTTCCCGTCAGGGGGGCGATATCCATCTTGAGGATGTTGCCGAGGTGCAGGACGGGATGAAGGATAAAGCACAGATGAACCGCGTGAACGGCGTTACATCCGTCGGTATGCAGGTGATCAAACAATCCGATGCGAATACCGTGGAAGTAAGCAGACTCGTCAAAGATGAACTGAACAAGATGCAGGATGAGTATAAGGAACAAGGACTCAATTTTGACATTGCTCAGGACGGTTCGATCTTCACACTCGATGCCGCCAACGCAGTGAAAGAGGATCTTGCGCTAGCTGTTGTGATGGTTGCGATCGTGATGCTGCTGTTCCTCCATAGTTTCCGTAACTCGCTGATCGTTCTTGTTGCGATCCCGTCGTCACTCATCGCCACATTCGCCTTCATGTATGCCTTCGGATTCACACTGAATCTGATGACACTGCTCGCGATGTCGCTGGTGATCGGTATCCTTGTGGACGACTCGATCGTGGTGCTGGAGAATATCTATCACCACATTGAAAAAGGCGAAGAATCACGCACCGCCGCGCTCCGCGGCCGTAACGAGATCGGCTTCGCTGCTCTTTCCATCACTATGGTGGACGTGGTCGTGTTCCTTCCCCTGTCGCTCGTCGGCGGATTGGTCGGTAACATCCTCCGCGAATACGCGTTAGTGATCGTCGGCGCGACACTGATGAGTCTTTTCGTCTCATTCACCGTCACACCGATGCTTGCTTCACGTTTTGCTAAACTTGAACGGCTCACTGACCGGACGCTGACGGGAAAATTCGCGCTCGCTTTCGAACGGTGGTATCATTCGTTCCAGGAATTGTATATGAAAGTGCTGCACTGGGCGTTGGAACATAAGATCCGTGTTGCGGTAGCGACAAGCATCCTGTTCTTTGCATCGCTCACACTACCTGCATTGGGACTGATCGGTAACGAATTCATGACCCAGACAGACCGCGGCGAATTCGGTGTCTCCATCGAGATCGAACCGGGTGCGAGTATTGAGCATACGAATCAGACCACACTTCAGATCGAACAGATCCTTTCTGAGATCCCTGAAGTGAAGAAAGTATTCTCCGCAGTCGGTGCACAGGAAAGCGGCGCATTGACCCTTTCCAGCAGCAACTTAACACAGATGAACGTTGCCCTTGTTCCGAAGAACAAGAGGAAATTATCGACAACGCAGGTCGGTGAATTGATCAAAGAGAAAGTAAAAGAGATCCCCGGAGTGAAAGTGTTCGTGGCGCCGATCGGCATCTTTGGTTCCGCAGACCAGGCTCCGATACAGATCGCTGTTGAAGGGACCGACACAAAGGCGATCCTCGAAGCGGCGGATATCGTGAAGAATGTCATCACGGCAGTTCCCGGCACTGCAGACGTCCGCCTCTCCGCAGAAGCGGGAAAACCGGAACTGCAGATCGAGATCGACCGCGCCAAGATGTCCCAGCTCGGTCTGACCGTGGCTGATGTCGGTTCCACGCTTCGTGTGGCACTGACGGGAGATGATCAATCCAAATTCCGCGACGGCAACAACGAATACGATATCCGCGTGCAGTTCGATGAATTCGACCGCTCACGGACGGATGATGTCGCAGGGATCACGTTCGTGAACAACCGCGGACAACAGATCGAATTGAATCAGTTCGCCTCGATCGCATATTCTTCCGGTCCGACCAAACTGGAGCGTCGCGACAGGATCGGCGTGCTCTATGTGAACGGTCAGGTCGTGGGTCGTCCCGCAGGAACGATCATGGAGGATTTCAAGAAACAGATCGCGAAGGTCCAGCTGCCGCAGGGTATCACGCTGGCTTATCTCGGTATGGAAAAGCAGCGTGCGGAAGGATTCGGCAGTCTCGGTCTTGCCATGGGTATCGGTATCCTCTTCATCTACCTGATCATGGTGGCGCTGTATGATTCGTATGTCTATCCGTTCGTAGTGTTGTTCTCGCTTCCGCTCGCAATGATCGGCGCGATGACCGCGCTGGCGATCAGCGGAAAGTCGCTCAGTATCTTCACTATGCTCGGCATTATCATGCTGATGGGACTCGTGGCGAAGAACGCCATCCTGTTGGTGGACAGAGCGAATCAAATGAGAACTGAGAAAGGATTGTCGGTCTATGATGCATTGATGGAAGCGGCACAATCGCGACTTCGTCCCATTTTGATGACGACTTCGACGATGATCTTCGGTATGCTTCCTGTTGCGCTTTCCACCGCATCGGGCGCAGAATGGAAATCCGGACTTGCGTGGTCGCTCATCGGCGGTCTGTTAAGTTCCATGTTCCTGACATTGATCGTCATTCCCGTTGTATATATGAAAATGGATGACTGGAAGACACGCATTCCGGCTTTCTTCAACCGTCCTTCAGGAATGCTCGCACGTTTCCGCAAGAACGGAACGAACGGGCACAATCCTTCAGTCACCGCGAATGGCGAACTCGAAGGTGTAACGATCAAATAGACTTCGATGACATCAAAGCATCATCATCGGACGATGATGAGTGGACATCCCCGTTTCCTAACCGGATCCGGGGATGTTCTTTTTTAAAGGGTCAGTCCGGAACGATCTACACGTCATCGAACTATGTTCCATTGAATTATTCATTTATTAACATTGAGGTAAGATGGCGTTGATAACGATTGACGATCTTACATTTCGATCAGTTTCAATGCGGTCCACGATCCGGTATGTCTATGACGATACGAATGATTCTCTTTTGCTTTCTTTGTCTGCATTGCATTACTCCCGCACTCCTTTTCGCAGGAGATCGAGGCAGGACCGAACTGCCATTCAAATCACTCTTCGACAGACGTGAAGAATTGGTCTATTCTGTTTCCTGGATGTCGATCAATATCGGAACGATCACCCTGACAATAACTCCCGATACCGGTTCCGGCGGTCCATTCACAGCCGCGGTATTTATCGATTCACGGCAAGGACTTCCCTTTGCGAATGTCCATGCAGTGTTCAAGGGAAACCTTGACAGTTCCGGTTCACCCATCCGTTTTTTCGGATATGATCAAATGGAGCTCGACCGATGGTCTGTGCATATGTATACGTATTCCAAAGAACGCGACCGCCTGTTCGCAAAAAAAGGGGAAGCAAAACGTCCGGATACGGACCAATTATCGGTGGCGGAATCCGACACTCTGATGATCGATCGATTGACGCAGGACGGTCTATCTATTTTCTATTTCGCACGTAAACAGCTGAATAGTTTGGATACATTTTCCGTAAAGACTGTCGTACATGGAAGTGTCGGGACGACAATTCTGAATTGCTACGGCAAACAAACTGAGATAGATATTGGTGCCATTGATCAATCCATCAGCGTTATCGAAATGGACGGAATGGCTAAATTCAAAGGTGTTTTTGGACTTACGGGGGAATTCAAAGGATGGTTCAGCAATGACAATGCGCATATTCCAATACGCGCAAAACTGGGTGTGATTTTGGGGAACGTGAACCTAGAACTTATCCACTGGAAACGGGAAGGTTGGACCCCGCCGCGGTACAACAATTTATACACTCGATAGAATATCAGGGTCTAATACATAAAGAAATGCGGTGATGCTCCTTTCAGCAGGAATTTTTTTTCTATCCGGCTTGTTCTACCTATGTAACCGTTGATATTTTTTACAAATTATCCAAAGGAGGAACAATGTTACTGACAACAACCAGCTCTGTCGAAGGGAAAAAAGCATTAAAATACCATGGATTGGTCAGCGGTGAGGCGATCCTCGGCGCGAATATCTTCAAGGATCTGTTTGCGGGGATCCGCGATATCGTCGGCGGCCGTTCCGCTGCGTACGAGGAAGAACTACGGCGTGCTAAAGATATTGCGGTCGAAGAGATGCAGCAACAGGCACGAGCACTCGGCGCAAATGCCATTATCGGAGTAGATCTGGATTATGAGACTGTCGGGAACGGAACGATGCTGATGGTGAGTGCGTGCGGAACAGCGGTAACGCTGGAGTAAATAATCAGAAGATTGATCTTTTTTTTATAAACACCTTCCAGGTTTTCGAAACCTGGAAGGTGTTTCTTTTTTAAATCTGTTTCAGCACTTCCACCGCTTTTTCCAACGCCCGTGCGCGGTGACTCAACTGATTCTTCTCTTCGATGCTCATCTCCGCGTATGAACGTGAGAATCCGTTCGGTACGAAGAGCGGATCATAACCGAATCCCTGTTCGCCGCGCGGCGTCTCAAGGATGGTCCCTTCCACTGCCCCTTCAACGGTCCGCTCGAATCCTTTACCGACGATGGCAATAACGGTGCGGAACTGCGCTTTCCTTCGTCGCGGTGCAACTCCCAGCATCGCTGCGCGGAGTTTATCGCAATTGTCCTGATACGTTGCCGACTCTCCGGCATATCGCGCGGAATAGACTCCCGGTTTCATAGCAAGATAGAAAACTTCTAAACCCGTATCGTCGGCAAGACTCAGCATACCCGTCGCCTGGAAAGCTTCGCGCGCTTTCTTCAGCGCATTCCCCTGCAGTGTCGGTTCATCCTCGATCGTTTTCGGTCCATTGGGAATATCGGCGAGCGAACGGATATTGAACGGCAGTTTCGAGAGGAAATGCTGGATCTCTTCCACTTTATGTTTGTTGTTCGTTGCAATGAGCAGGTCGGTCATGCGGCCTTCCGCGGGAAGAAACCGTAGAAGAGATTCACACTGCTGGAGACCATCGTGAATGAATTGAGAAGGATGAGCGGGATATTGTTCAAAAAGTACGCCTGCAGCAGCAGCAGTAAGGAGCCGAGCACATAGAGTACGAGGAACGATTTCCGGATGGCGACTACTCCTGCTTTGATGGTGCCGATGGTCTGAGGGACCCAGCACATTGCTAAAAAGATCAATCCTGCATATCCGAACATGTCGACGCTTGTCATATTATCCTACTAAATGTTTGATCGCTTCCTGAATTGTTTCCACACCGATAATGGTGATCTCTTTCGATGATTTCATTTTCTTTGCATTGGATTTCGGCACGACGATGGTCTTGAAACCGAGTTTCGCCGATTCCTGCACGCGCTTGTCGCAATGCGCGATCGTGCGGATCTCACCGCCGAGCCCGATCTCGCCGATCGCTACTGTCTGTGAATCGACCGGAATGTCCCGCAGCGATGATACAATAGCTGTAGCAATTCCCAGGTCCGCAGCCGGTTCGTCGATGCGGATACCTCCCGCCACATTCACAAATACATCATGCGCTCCGGTATTGATTCCCACGCGTTTATCCAGCACTGCCAGCAGCATCTGCAAACGGCGCAGGTCGAATCCCGTAGATGTACGCTGCGGCATGCCGTAATTGCTGGTGGAAACGAGCGCCTGCACTTCGATCAGGATCGGACGTGTCCCTTCCAGACTCGCGACAATGGAGGCGCCGCTGGAACCATAACTCCGTTCGGAAAGGAATATCTCCGAAGGATTCAGCACTTCGCGGAGTCCTGTATCATGCATCTCGAAGATACCGATCTCATTCGTGGAACCGAACCGGTTCTTGATCCCGCGAAGGATGCGGTAGGAATAATGTTTCTCTCCTTCGAACTGCAGCACGGCATCGACCATATGCTCGATCACTCGGGGACCGGCGATGGCACCTTCTTTCGTAACGTGGCCGATAAGGATCATCGGAACATTCTTCGACTTCGCGATACGCGTTAGATGTCCCGTTGATTCGCGGACTTGACCGACGCTCCCTGGAGCACTTTCCAAATTCGGATTGAAGAGCGTCTGAATTGAATCAACGATCACAAGGTCCGGCAACGCGCGTTCGATCACATCGCTGATCGTCTCAAGATTGGTTTCGGCGAGCAATTGGATGTTATTGGATGCGTTCCCGAGCCGTTCTGCACGGAGTTTCACCTGTTTCGGCGATTCTTCCCCGGTAATATAGAGAATGGCTTTATCCTTCAAATGCAGAGCAACCTGCATCATCAGCGTCGATTTTCCGATACCGGGGTCGCCGCCGAGCAATATCACGCTTCCGCTGACGATACCGCCGCCGAGTACCCGGTCGAATTCCGCCAGTCCGGTCACGAACCGCACATCCGAGATACTGTCCACTTCATTCAATGGAATAGCATCTATTTTTGATGCCACACCGCCGCTTTTCCGGACCAGTTTCAGCGGAACCGGAGCTTCTTCAACGAACGAATTCCACTCATTACAGTTCGGACATTTTCCCGTCCACCGCGCAGAGACGTATCCGCAGGTCTGACACACATATTTTGATGTTTGTTTCGACATAATGATTAAATATAACCATAAAGCGAGAGGTGCACAAAGGTAATTTTGTTGACGGTATTGGTGGAGCAGGTGTAAAAAA
>JBMOHT010000137.1:0-10793 GCA_049317705.1 Bacteroidota bacterium
GAGAGCGGAACAACGATCGTCTACAAGGCGTTCGATGAATCGCTGCACCGTCATGTACTGTTGAAAGTTCTGCACAAACATCTCTCCAACGATCCGGACCTGCGTGAGCGTTTCGTCCGCGAAGCTCGAGCCTGTGCCGCTTTGCACAGCGAGCACATCGCCCAGGTGTACGATCTTACCGAGATCGACGGCGCTCCTGCCATCGTGATGGAATTCGTCCACGGGAAATCGCTGAAGGATGTGATCGCGGACGGAACCCGTAACAATATCGACTTTGCAAAGAAAGCTGCGGTGCATGTCCTGCGCGGACTCGCACTCGCACACGAACGCGGCATCATTCACCGGGATATCAAACCGGGAAACATTCTCGTCTCCGAACAGAATATCCTGAAAGTGACCGATTTCGGTCTGGCATATGTGGCAATGTCCCCGACGGTGACGATGGAAGGAATGGTCCTCGGGACGCCTGCATACATGGCGCCTGAACAGGTCCGCGGAGATGATATTGATGCACGAACGGACCTCTTTGCGCTCGGTGTAACATTGGTGGAGATACTGACCGGTGAGCGCATCTTCGAAGGGACCACGTATTCCGAATGCATGAAGAAAGTATTGGCATTCAAAGCGGATGATGTGAAGCGGTTCGAAGCGAAATCCTCTCCGGAGTTCACGGAATTCCTGAAAAAACTGCTCAACCCGAAGAAGGACGAACGGTTCTCTTCCGCCAGGGAAGCTCTTCATGCGCTCGGAGAAAAAGGATCGGCAGCATTCGTTCGTCCGGTCGCAGCGAAGACATCCGGAAAAAAACTTTGGCTGTCAGCCGCCGGCGCTATCATCCTTTCGATCGTTGTTCTCATCTGGATGAAACTTCCCGTGGATCAACCGGCAGAGATCAAAAAGGAAGAATCGGCCGCACCTTCGGTACAAAAGGATTCCGTCGCCCTGGTTTCAGCTAAACCAAGTGTGATAACAAATGCTCCGGTGACGAAACAGAATGTTGAACCGGGTGCCGAGAAAAAAGAGACGGTTCCTCCCGTGACCGTTCCAAAAGATTCGGCGAAGATCTATCTCACAAGTACGCCGTGGGCGAAAGTATATGTGGACAATCAGTTCATCGGCGAGACGCCGTTCGAAAGACCGGTGCTCCTTGCCGCCGGTACGCATTCGGTGATGTTCACGAATCCATCGTTCGATCCCATCGTGAAGATGGTGACGGTCGAATCAAGCCGCGATCTGTCGGTGAAAGGGAATTTCCTTGAGCAGACAGGATTTGTCCGCGTGAATGTGAAACCGTGGGCTGAGATCTTTGTGGAGGATCAATACAAAGAGACCACGCCGCTTTCCAAACCGATGATGCTCTCGGCAGGGAAGCATACATTCCGTTTCAAGAATCCATCATTCCCCGACATCATCAAAGAGGTGGCGGTGAATGCGAAAGACACGGTTCAGTTAACGGTTGAATTTACCAAATGAGAAAAATATTCCTTCTTCTTGCGATCGTGACCATCTGTTGCGGGAATCTTGCAGCTCAGAATCTCTCCGGAGAATATCTGCTGCAGACGATCGAGTCGCTCTATAATAATGGACAGTATATCTCCGCGGAGCTTGAAGCGCGGAGACTGCAGGAGCAGTCGGGCATGAGCGATTCCGTACGCGTGCAGACGGAGAAGTGGATCGCATTCTCGCTGATCGCCCAGGGAAAATCCTCCGCAGCGAAGGAACGTTTCGTTTCATTGTTGAGGATCGATGATGCATTTGAACTCGATCCGGTGCTGACATCGCCGAAGATCCTTTCCGTATTCAACGATGCCAAGGTGAAATATTTCATGCAGAAGAAGACCGCGGCCGCTGATTCATCGGCATTCATTTCCCGTCTTCTTCTTCAACAGCCGCAGCCTGTTACGTACCGCACAGCACTCTTTCCCGGATGGGAACAACTGCATCAAGGACGTGAGACCATGGGCTGGATATTCTTAGGGTCGGGAGCGGTGACGCTTGCATCGGGATTGACGTGCGAGTTTTTGCGAGCGGATGCGCGAAGCGCATATCTTAAGGAGACGGCGGCAGGTCCAATCGATGATGCCTACAAGCGGTATAACAATTATCGGAAAGCGGAGATCTATTCCTTCTCTGCATTTGTGCTGATCTATATTGCATCCGAAGTGGATGTCTTCACAAATACCAACGTTTCGGTTCAACCGGCATACTCTCAAAACCTTGGAAATCAGCTCCTTTTAACGGTTCGATTCTAATTTCGGGCGTGCATACCCTGCGTTTGGTCTGCAAAATTTGCGTATCTGAGTTCACACAATAGGCCTAAAATCGTCAAAATAAGCAATATTCCTCTGGTACAATGATTGTATAACCATGAGTGTCGTTCTCACTTTCATATGCAGCACTTCCGCGGATATTGGTCCTGTCCAATGGCGCGGGATGAACTCGGACCGTCTGAGAAAATCAGACGATTGAATTTTTAGGAAAAAAGCTTTTACGCACTACGGCAACAATTCGGAGGAATTATGAATAAACGCCTTACATTTTTGTTATTGATCCTGCTCGGTGTCGTGATATTACTTGCGCAGACGACCCGTTCTGAAGTATTACTGACGGCAACTAAAGTGGAATTGAACGGTCATGTGAAACTGACATGGACAAAACCGCTCACCGCCAATGCAACCACCGTTTATAGTCTTTATCGTTACCTGCCGCCGGATACTGCTGTGACTCTCGTTCATTCCGGACCGGAAACATTTTTCGAGGACCAGGCTCCGCCGATGGTCTCTGCAATGCCGCGTTCAATTGCATACCGCGTTGCAGCAAAAACGGGAGCAGCTGTTGAATTGAGCAATACGGTCATTGTGCCGGTCCCCGGTGTTCCTCTGGTCGGCTCCTTCCGTCTGGACGGTAAACTCGACAGCGGTAAAGTAAAATTAGCATGGGAACTTCCGCCGGTCCAGCCGGCGGACTATTATCTGGTCTTCGGTACGAACGGTGACCCTCAGCCTCCGGTCAAGATCGATTCAACAGTGAACCGTTATTCTGTTACAGCAGCACCCCCTGTTCCTCCGGGAGCAAAGATGATGTTCACATACTTCGTCCGCGCAAAATTATCGTCCGGCGAGATGCTGCAGAGTACAGCGGTGTCGATGATGGTGGAGAATAAGATCGTTCGTGATGATCTGAAATTCACTTCCATCCCGAATCCGAACGGACAAAAAAGTGTGCCGTATCAATACACTGCAAAAGCTGTGTCAAGTGACCCGACGGCTGTCGTTCGCTATTTTGCTGTACAGATGTATAACGCATCAGTGCTGACGATCAAGATCGATTCCGTGACCGGTGTTGTTGATTGGACCCCGTCGGTGAAAGGTGTCTACCGTATCGAGATCGTTGCGAAGTCGAACAAGGGCGGAATGGCACGGCAGGATTTTGCCGTAGCAGTTGCCGGCGGTAACGGGATCATTCAGGGAAAAGTGACCGACACACTCAATGTCAACATCCCCAATGTGATCATCGAAGCGTATAAGAAGGAGAATAATCTCCAGTTCTCGTATGCCTATAACGTGAAGACCGATGCGAACGGAAATTACCGCATCAACTGGGTCGATCCCGGAACATATTTCCTCCGCGCGAATGCTCCGTCATCCAAATATCAGAGCCAGTGGTATAACGGTCAGCGCGAAGTGTCGAAGGCGGACAGCGTGATCGTGATCGATTCACCGGCGGTCTCTTCCGCGAATTTCAAACTGCGCGGCGGTCCCGGCGCGGTGAACATCACCCGGATCAATGTTGCCGGATCGGTCACTGATACCAATGGACTGGCGATCAATAATGCAGAGACCCGCGTTTTCTTCGTCCGTACCGAGTTTGCACTGAATAGCGGTTCAGGGATGAACGCCGGTATCGAGAATTTCCGAAAATATTTTGAATATAATCTTGGTGATTTCAGACTCGAAGGAAATTCGGAATTCGTTGTGAAAGCACCTGTGGACTCGCTCGGGAAATATTCCGTAAAACTTCCCCAGGGAAGCTATATCGTGTTCGCTCGTGCAAAAGGATATGCTGTGCAGTTCTATAAGGATCAGTCGAATCTTCTCTCGGCGCAGATCCTGCCGGTGAAGAATGATACGACCGGGATCAACTTTACTCTCTCTCCGCTTCCCCCGGTCGTGCTTGGGGCGATCAGCGGTTCCGTTATGGATTCCGTAAAGAATGTCTCCGTTCCTTCCCGCGTGATCGCATTCCGCGACGGATGGAGGATCCAGGATCCGAATAAGATCGGCAGAGCATATGTAACGGATACCGATTCACTCGGCGGATATAAATTTGCCGAATTGCTTCCCGGAACATACGTCGTAATGGCGATCCCGCTCGGAAGTTATGCGCCGGCATTCTATGCATCCGATACAATGAGCATCCGCTGGAAACGAGCAACAAAGATTGTTGTGAACGGGAACAGCATCGACAATATCAATATCTATGTGAAACCGTTCGGTCTCGCTCCGGCAGGATACACCGGTATCTTCGGTCTGGTGACCGCAACCGGCGGCAACGGTAATCAGAACAACAGCAACCGCGCAGGCGCCATTGTCTACGCATACCGAAACGGCGAGATCGCAGGGTACTCCATCACATCGCCGGACGGGAACTATGCATTAACGGGACTTGCTCCGGGACAATATACGGTGTTCGTGGACAAAGCAGGATACAACGAAACAGGTGCGGTCACCGTGAATGCATCGTACAATGTCAACGGAACGCCGCTTCCCGGTGTAGCGAACTTTACCATTGACGGTACACTCGGTGTCAGCGAGAAGAAGACCGATGTTCAGCCGGTCAATTATGTGCTGGAACAGAATTATCCGAATCCGTTCAATCCTGCAACCACCATCAGTTTTTCGCTGCCGAATTCCGGCAACGTCTCGCTGAAAGTGTACAATGTGGTGGGACAGGAAGTAGTATCGCTGGTGAACGGTTACAAGACCGTTGGACAATACACTGTTTCGTTCAATGCATCGTCGCTTTCGAGTGGTGTGTATTTCTACCGACTTGAGGCAGGTTCGTACAATGTTGTGAAGAAGATGATGCTGCTCAAATGATCGTTCGATCGGGAGTCCGGTGAAGCTCCCGTGTTTTGATGAAGGCAAGGCGGACCTCGGTCCGCCTTTTTTTTGCTCGTTCCCAATTTCTCGTTCCCAAACTCCGTTTGGGAACGAGCATCCCGAAGCTCTGCTTCAAAAATATTAAGAACCTCAAATACCAAGAGATTTTCAATAAGAATGCAGTATTAACAGTTTAAATTATATCTGTTCATTCATCCCATTTTCTATTCTTACCAGAAAGGGTACTGAAATGGCCCGAAGCAGATATAAGATCTATCATAAAGACCAGCCGCATTTTTTGACGATGACGGTTGTGGAGTGGATCCCGTTGTTCATGGATAGACAAATTGCTGCAATACTTTTACGGTCATTAGAGTTTCTCCAGAAGGAACGAAGTCTTACGATCTATGCTTATGTGATCATGGAAAATCATCTCCACATCATTGCATCCAATAGCTGTTTGAACAAAACCATCAAAGAGTTCAAATCCTACACTGCACGATCCATCGTTGATTATCTTCTAGGAAAAAGATCATTTCCCGTTCTCAAAAAGCTGGAATGGGCGAAACTTCCGCACAAAATTCATAGTACGCATCAGGTATGGCAGGAAGGGAGTCATCCTCAGGAGATCATTAGCGAAACCATGTTGCTCCAAAAGATCGGGTATATACATAATAATCCCATCCGCAGAGGATATATTGATGAACCTGCACAATGGAGATATTCCAGTGCCAGGAATTATGATGGCAAGGATGGATTGCTGGATGTTAAGACGGATTGGCGAAATGAGATTACATTGTGAAACGGAGTTTCATATAAGCGTGTTCCCAAGCGGAGCTTGGGAACTAGTGGTATGGTCCGCCTTTTCTATTCTCGTTCCCAAACTCCGTTTGGGAACGACTTTGCTGAAGCTCCGCTTCAATATCACACTTTGTGGATACTGATAATTATCCGTCTCAGCATACGAGCAATTTATTTTGTTAAACGATCCGCCAGATTCAACGCGCCGAGGATCACTCCGGGAGCACCTTGACCGGGATAAATTGTGTCTCCGACGACATACACTCCTCGGGTATCGGTCGTTGAACCGGGCCAGAAGAAAAGGGGGCGGTGCATGGACTGCGGTATACCGCCGACCTGTCCGAATGCACGGTGAGTGAAATTCTCGAATGTTACGGGTGTCCCGAACATCTCCACTGGCCGCTCTGCTTGAAGGAATGAAGGGAGGCGTTCGTTCAGCACCGCCGTCATCGCTGCACCGATCTCACCTTTTCGTATGGATGATTCGTGTTCCGACAGTTTCCACCAATGGGCGGGATCCGGCATATGTGTTGAGACGGTCAGTGCGCGGTAGCCAGACGACGCACGGGATGCATCATTCACAGCGGAAAACGAAAGAAAAATGGAATTGCTCCCGCAATGCGGCAACGGTGATTCAAGAATGATCTGCTGGTAAAGATCGTTCCCGATCTCAGGCGTATCCGCTACTCCGAAATAGCCGACAAATGCGCCCCATCCTCCGAGTGAGGAGTATTCTTTATCAAAGAACTGTTCCTGCGCGGGGAAGATCCGCTTGTTGTCCCAACCGGTTGCGTTGGAGATGACCGTCCTTCCGTAGAAGATCTTCCCGTCATCCGTCGTCACTTTGTGGATCGTATCGCTTTCCACGGAAATGACCTTTTTCTTCAGCAGCAGCATGCCGCCGTTTGCCGTAAAATTCTTTTGAAGAAGCCGCGGAAAATTATTCATCCCGCCGTTAACATACCACGTGTCTGAAGGATAAGCGAGCCCAATCGCACCGACCGCGAACGGAGTATCGTGCACATCGGCCTGCGCCGTGATCATGAGCTGTTCCGAGATGAAACGGACGAAATCTTTGTTGTCGGAGAGTCCGATCTCTTTCAGAATGTCATTCACGGAACGGAAGAGATACGGAACGAGCGATGCATGCCGGACCATTGCCGGCAGGGAGAGAAGATCGCGGACGGAATGGAGCGGCAGATTCTTCAGTGATGCGGATGCCTTCCAAGCATCATCTGCTATGGAGTGGACGAGGGTCCAGAATTTTCGCTGATGCGCGGCGCCGAAGAACTGTTCGCATTCGGCGATCCATCGGTCCGTATCGATCCACCGACGAAATGTTTTCCCGTTCATGCGGATCACCATTCCCGGGTCGCACAAATGTACGTCCATATCAATATTCAATCGGCGGAGCAGGCGCTGTACGGGCTGATCGTGCTTCATGCCGCTGAGTGTGGTGGCGCCGACATCGAAAAGGAATTTCTTCCGCGCAAAGTACGATGCACAGCCGCCGACGGAATTATGCGCTTCCAGCAGCAGCACATGTTTCCCTTGTTCCTGAAGCAGACATGCGGCGGAGAGTCCGCCGAGTCCGGCACCGATCACGATATGGTCAAACACTTCACGCATGGACGATGCTCTTCGGTGTATATGCGTTCACATACGACATCAGGTCAGCGGTGGATGTCGGGATGTAATCCACGGGGAGTTTTTTCTTTAATGCATCAGGGATCCCGCCGCCGACGATCAGTTTTGCATTGATGATGGATGTCGTTTCACGGAGTGCATTGCATTGCTGCAGCACATGCTTTTGGGATCTCGGTGTTGTGGTGGAAGCGCAGACGATGTTCGGAACATAATTCTCGATGGCATCAACGAACGATTCTACCGGAAGGTTTGCGCCGAGATAATAGGTGGTCCATCCGTTCGCTTCCAGTACATTATTCACGCAGGTGATGCCGATCTCGTGATATTCTTCCTCCAGACATCCGCAGAGTGCGATGCCGCCGTGTTTCGGTTTCTTTGTAACGACATCCTGCAGTTTTAAAATACTGTGCAGGGCGGTGTTCGATGCAAGATGTTCCTGTTCGATGCCGAGTTTTCCCGCCGCCCATTCCATACCGATCTTGTGGAATGAAGGGACGATCACCTTGTCGAATAATTCTATTTGTGAGATGCGGTTGACATAGAGAAGATTCAGGAATTGGAATGTATTTTCTCTGTTCCCTTCAAGCATGGTATTATAGAAGAGTTCGGAGAGTGCTGAGAAATCCTTGGTGAGGATGGCATAATCGGTGGAGACATTCACTTTGCTCAGATTCTCTTTCGCCGGCACAAGAAGATCGGTCACGTCATACGAGAACGTATCCATGAACTCGATAACGTCCTTCATCTTATATTTGCGGTGACCGCCGGGCGTTTTAATACAGCGGAGCGATCCTTTGTCCGTCCACCGTTTCACGGTGGATTCGTTGACTTTCAGCATCGCAGATACTTCGTTGGTAGATAAGAGGCCTGGTTTCATGGCAATGCCCAAAATGAATGAAAAGCACGATATGCACGATTTAATATACGGGCATTTCACTCCTACCGCAAGAGCAATTTTGAATTGTGAGTGATAATATTTACTATGATATAATGATGATGAAAATACCCACAAAAATACTATCATTTTGCCGGAATAGGTGGATTCCAGCGAGAATGGCGTCAGAATTTCCTTTACTGATGCTGTTCTTGACAACAGTGATTCTCACCTCGTCGTCCATTGCTCAGAAACTTCCGTTTCGCGCTTACACTACTCGGGATGGACTGATTTCCAATTTTGTCACGACTGCGTACCAGGATTCCCGCGGGTATCTCTGGGTCGGTACGGATGAAGGGATCAGTATCTTCGACGGTGAACGATTCCGGAATATTCGCTTCCACGATTCAGTCGTGGTGGGGTACGTGAACGAGATCGTTGAAAGCCGTCGTGAACCGGGAGTGATGTGGGTAGGAACCAATGGAGGCGGTTTGATCCGCTTGTCAAACGGTCAGCAGACGGTCTTTCATCTAGGACCTGAACCAAAATCAAACAACATCAATTCCATCATTGAAATGAACGATGGTACGTTCTGGTGTGCAACGGACCATGGATTGTATCATGTTCAAAACGGCGCTGTGCTGGATCGCGTTGCACTCGATACGTTGAGAACATGGGTGGAACTCACTCGGTCTCTCGACGGAACCATCTGGTGCTGCGACGAATATCGGGCAAGTATCTTCCATCCCGAAACGAAAACACTTGAGGTCCCGCCGGTGGCGGGATTGCCGAAGGACAGCATCCTGGTGATCTCTGCGTTACCGGACAGTACCGTTGCCATCCACGTGTTCCGGAAGAAACGTGCGGAGGTCTACATCGTCCGCAACAACCGGATACTTCGAACGATCGAGACGATCGTTCCCGCCGCCACATTCACGTCACTTCGGGGACCCGGAGAATATTGGATCGGCTCCGCTTCCGGTTTGGAGATGTACCGCACCGGTAACGGAACCTCATCGCAGTGGCTATATACTACAACGAATGGTCTCCCGGTGAATCATCTGGCATTCTGTGTACAGGACCGTGATCAGAATCTTTGGTTCGGAAGTTACGGAAGCGGCCTCTCGAAGCTCTCTTCACAGCACTCCATTCAATTCAATTTTCCGGGAATGTCTCCTGTTGCTAAAATGGATGACTCGCTCCATGTTTGGGTTCCATCGACTCACGGAGTGTATGAAGTCTGGAAGGATTCTTCTGACCAATGGAAGCGGCATCTCCACATTCTTGGCGGACCGGCAAAGGATGCGGGAATGGTGATCGCGATGTTTCAAGGGGACCGGACGATGTGGCTGATGGATGTGGAAGGAAAGATCTACCGTGTCTCCGTGAACCGATCCTACCGGGACCATTCAGAATTGTCCATTCCTCAGTTGTTGATGCCGGACCAACCGCTTCCTCCCGCACTATCCATCAGTCTGTTTGTCGATTCACGAGGTATCATCTGGTATTGTCTTCGGGAAGGAGGTCTAATCGGATTGGATTGCTCGTCCGGCGTGAAGGTGATCGCTCGATGGGATTACCGCGTTAACACTTCGCTGCGCGACGTCCGGTCGATGTATGAGGATCGGCAGGGATCGATCTGGATCATGGGATATGACGGAGAGAATTATATTCTCCGAAGGACGGAACGGGGGATCGTTCTCGATTCAACCGATTCGGTCCTGAAGATGCTTCCTTCAGTACCATACCGAGCAGTATTGCAGACACGTGATGGTGCGATGTGGTTCGGCTCACGCTACCACGGTTTGTTCATATACCGCAATGGTACCATAAAACATCTGACAACGAAGGATGGAATGATCAGCAATCAGATCTGGTCCCTCACGGAAACGAAAGAGGGAGGGATCCTCATCGGTTCACAGGCAGGACTGATGCTGATGCCGAATCAGAATGTTGACCGATTCATGTCGCTGCAGGATTATTCCACATCATCGGTTGGAACTGTGATCGCAAAACCGGGCATACTCGCTGCTGCATCGGCGTTCGAATTGACCATGTTCACACTTCCGGACCAGAGGTCAATGACCGCTGCCCCCGATGTTCGTTTCACTTCTCTGTTCGTGAACGGAAAAGAAGAATCTCTCGACAGGTCCTCGGGATTGTCTTCGAACGAGAACACTCTCACCATTGATTATACCGCGATCTCTTTCAGGAATACCTCAGCCCTTCGGTTCCAATATCGGTTGGAACCATTGGAGAAGAATTGGAGTGCTCCATCGAACGGACGCACGGTGACCTACGCGAATCTTCCGCCGGGGGATTACCGGTTCATCATTCGTGCGTTCAGTCCGGAAGGTCAGCCGGGTGAA
>JBMOHT010000138.1:0-10507 GCA_049317705.1 Bacteroidota bacterium
AAAAACTGGACCTTCACGGCAGTAACTCTCTCTATAAGTTCGCCCTCGAAAACAAACATCTCTTATAATCCGTAAGTCCTGCACCAATTTCCTCTTATCGTGAGTCAACTACGTACCTATACGTAGTTGATTACGTACCCCTGCGTATTCTTTATCGGGCAACTATCTCCGTTATTTGAGAGAAATAACTGCCCTTTTAAACGACCTGATGATAGTATGCAGATGAGATATTTGATCGTCGATGATAATGCCGGAATGCGCGAGATGATCCGTGAAACGGCGTGCACCGTGCAGGACTCAGTGCTGGAATGCTCGAACGGAAACGAAGCGGTCTCCGCATTCTCAACCTTCCATCCCGATGTGGTGCTGATGGATATTGAAATGAAGGATATGGATGGGTTCACGGCATCAGAACGGATCTATCAGCAGGATCCTGATGCACGGATCATTTTCGTGACAAGCCATAATACGTCCGCATTTCGGATCAAAGCGAAGCTGATGAAGGCTGAAGGATTTGTTACAAAAGAGAACTTGTCTGAATTGACGAGACTGCTTTCCACAAACACACATTAATGCCATGAAATCAACCACACTGAATTTATCTCAATGGAGTAATAGCATGTCACTTTTTACACGCCTCAGACGGATCGCCGGTGCTGTCCTTCTCGTCACCGGAATCATTCTTGCTCAGGTGCCGACGATCAGTTCGTTCACCCCGTTATCGGCGACCGCCGGGACTTCCGTGACCATTACCGGGACGAACTTCAGTGCGACGGCATCATCGAACATCGTACGGTTCGGTTCGGTGACGGGAACCGTGACGGCCGCATCGACGACATCGCTGACAGTGACCGTCCCGAACGGATCACTCTACGGACAGATATCGGTGACCGTCAATGGATATACAAGATTCTCGAAATATGCCTTCAGTCCAAAATCTTCGGCAACGAGCACGGTTACCACCGGCACATTCTATCAAAGCGGAACCCATACATTGACGTCGGTGTCGAACAAGATGCAGCCGAACAAGGTGCGGATCGGAGATATCGACGGGGATGGGAAAAGCGATCTGGTGGTGAGCGGAAACAGTTATATTACCGATTCCGTCTCCGTCCTTCGGAATCTCGGCACGAGCGGAATGTTGGATTCGACATCCTTTGCGCCGAAAAAGGGATTCTATGTCGGCAATTCCAATTACAATATTATCAAGGATATCTCGTTGGCCGATTTTGATAACGACGGGAAATTGGATATTGCTGTGGATGAAAATTATACGGGAATGTATGTAATGCGGAATCAAAGCACATCCGGTTCTGTGTCATTTGCCAGCCCGGTACTTTTGGAATATATCGGTCAGTTGGAACAGATCGGCATTGCCGATGTGGATTGCGACGGGAAAATCGATATCATTGCGGCAGCCAACGGATACGGCGTGTATATCTTTCGGAATACATCCAGCGGCTCGGGAAATATCTCTTTTGCCGCTTCCGTTACATTTGCGACAGGTATCGGGAACAGTCTTCCTAATGGCGTCAGTTTTGCTGATCTGAACAATGACGGGAAGCCCGATATGGTCGTTTCCAATTTTTCCAATCAATCGATCTCCGTCTTTAAGAACATCGGTACACCCGGTTCGATCACATCCGGATCGTTTGCCGCCAAAGTTGATTTTTCGGTGGGAAGTTTCCCATCCCGAGTCATCACCGGCGATATCGATGGGAACGGCAATATTGATATCATTGCAACGGCCGGCGGATATTGGGATCCCAGGCACATCGCTGTGTTCCGCAATACCACGACGGCGGATTCTATTACGCTTGCTGCGTCCGTGAATATCGGCACATCCTATTATGGTGCAACGGAACCATTGCTTCGGGATCTTACGGGCGACAATAAGCCGGATATTTATATTACGACAGCGGAGAATCAGCATGCGGTGTTCACGAATACGAGCACAAGCGGTTCAGTTTCATTCGGGTCTCCGGTGTATTTTCCAAACACTTCCACTGCCGCATTCGGTATAGCCGATCTTGACAATGACGGTAATGCCGATGTTGTCGTGCCGAATTATACCGCTAATGATCCGAAGGTGAAGTTCATGAGGAACAACACGGGACCGAGATTTTCCGTGGATAGAGCGTCGGTGAATTTCGGATACGTGGTGAACAATACCACCAAACAGGACAGCGTCATTGTCACCAATCCCGGCGGTTCGACCCTGTCCATTTCGTCAGTCGCATCCAATAATGTGAAATTGACTGTTACTCCTGCTTTCGCTTCGATCTCCGCAGGCGGAACGCAGAAGTTCTATCTTACGTTCGCTCCGCAATCCGGAAGCGACACCACGGCAACGGTCACGTTCACGCATAATGCTCCCGGAACAACGAACACGATCACGGCACGCCATGTTACACAGGCAAGTTTCTCTGTCGCCGGCGGACCGGGGAATGCGTTATCATTCTCCGAAGAAACATACAGTGACTATGTTGATATCCCGTACAGCAGTGCATTGTCCACCAATGTGACCACGATGGAAGCGTGGGTGAAGCAGACCGCATCGTACGGATCCGGTGCAATTATATCCAACGGTCCGAATAATTATACCGGTATCAATATTTACCCTTCATATTATGGAGGATGGGCCGCATCCGTAGGGAATAACAGTCTTTATTCTGAAGCGATCAGCTTTACTGCCCGCCAGCAGAATGTGTGGACGCATCTTGCGGCAACATTCCAAAATGATACACTGAAATTATATGTGAATGGTGTGCTGGCAGCATCAACCGTTTATCCATTGGTGGTCAATCCATCCTATCCCGTACGCCTTGGGAATTATTCCGGAACCCAAAGTCCTTGGTATAGCGGATTTCATGGAGAGATCGATGAAGTGCGGATCTGGAATGTTGTGCGGACACCGGACCAGATCGTTCGCGATATGAACCGTCCGCTTTCGGGAATGGAATCCGGGCTGGCGGGATATTGGAAATTCGATGAAGGGAGCGGAACATCGGGGAAGGATGCAACGCAGAACGGCCGTGATGCACTCTTCCCGGCAAGCAGTGATTATCATCCTTCATGGACAACTTCCGCAGCAGCATTCCCGGTGCCGTGGTTCCGGAAATCGTTGACGGATATGGCGTTCGGTTCCGTTCAGACGAACAAGACAAGTCGGGACAGTTTCTATATCCGCAACCTTGGCGGCAGTTCATTGAGCATCACGGACATTACTTCAAGCGGTAACGGTTTTTCGGTCTCGCCGACGAGCGCGACCATTGCTTCGGATGACAGCGCGAAGTTCGTCGTTTCTTTTTTACCGACGGTCAACGGCGGACACTCGGCAACTCTCACGATCAGTCATAACGCTTCCGGCGGTACTGCTTATCATTATTTGACCGGCACCGGTGCTACGGCGTCATATTCGGTGAATTCATCCACACGGGACTTCGGATCGGTGCAGGTGGGTGTCTCGAAAACGGATAGTTTCACTGTTACCAATTCCGGTGCGATCGCCTTATCCATCGATTCTATCCGTTCTTCACTCTCGAGTTATACTGTCACCCCGACGTCTGCATCCGTTCCCGCTGCAGGGAGTCAGAAATTCACCATCACATTCGCATCAGCGCTGCCGACCGGAGCGGCAAACGGGACCATTTCCGTATATCACTCCGCATCAGGGGCTCCCGGGATCGTGAATGTGACTGGAACAAAAGTACAACAGGCGGCAGCGGGTGCCGGAACGGCGGCATTACTTGACGGGACCAATGACTTCGTTACACGTGCTGTGATCACTACCGCCGTCAATAATATTTCTTTTGAGGCCTGGGTGAAATGGGATGGTCAGAGTGGATCCGGGAATAAGTATATCTTCTACAACGGTCATACCGGTTCCAGCGGTTATGGACTGTTCATTGAAGGGAGTTCTTCTCCGAGCAATTCTTTGACGATCCTCAACGGCGGCATTGGATACGCCCGGTCATCATACGTTCTTACACCGAACCAATGGCAGCATGTCGCGGTTGTGCGCGATGCCGGTGTTTGGACACTGTATGTCGATGGCGTCCAACAAACTCTTTCGAATACGTCAATAACACCGAATACACCGGCGGGAGCAACATACATCGGTTCAAATATCAATGGCGCCGAAGCGTTCAAAGGGACGATCGATGAGGTCCGTTTTTGGAGCGTTGCAAGAACGCAGACTCAGATCCAATCGAATTACAATTCTCTGGTCGGAACGGAATCCGGTCTGCTTGCATACTACCGGTTCGATGAGAACTACGGAACAACCGCGTATGATAATTCCGGGAACAATAGAAATGCAGTACTTACCAACGGTGCGGCTTACACAGCGTCCACAGCGTATCTTGGAACTCCCGCATACAGTATCTCATCGTCATCATTAGCGTTCGGTTCCGTCCAGGCAGGGACACCGAAAGTGGACAGTGTCACCATCTCCAATACCGGCGGGGGACTGCTGAATATCGGTTCGATCACAACAGGCAATGCAGCATATACCATCACTCCGTCCAATGTTGCCGTCCGTCCGTCGTCCAGTCAAAAATTTTATATGACGTTTCTCGCACCCGCACCGGCTGCGGCGCAGAACACATCACTTTCCGTAACGCACAATGCTGTAGGTTCGCCCGGCAATATAACAGTGACCGGCGCCAGCGTATTCCAGGCGGCATCATCTGCCGGGAACGGTTTGACATTCAGCGGAACATCAAAATTCGTCGACATCGCGTCCAATGCCGCTCTGACATCATCGTCGTTCACGGTGGAAATGTGGCTGAAGATCGGTGCGACATGGAGTTGGAGTGCCGTGATCGATAAAGGAAGGAACATCGGATCGAACTGGTATATTCTGACCACAAATTCAGGTAACGGAGATGTCCAGGGTGCTCTCTTTGGAATGGCCGGCGGAGCTGAACTGGGATATCAATGGGGAGATGCAAACTGGCATCATATCGCCGCAACGTTCGACGGCGTCAATCAAAAGTTTTATGTCGACGGTGTGCTTCGAAGTTCGACCACCGGCGTTGTCTATTCCCCGACAAATTCCACCATTCGGATCGGCGGACGGCAAGATACAACAGTGTTTTCACTGAATCCGTTCAACGGTAATATCGATGAGGTCCGTTTGTGGAATACCGCACGGACTCAATCCGAGATCCAGCAAAGTTATAGCTCTCTATCGGGAAATGAATCCGGTCTGGTCAGTTATTTTCGGTTCGATGAATCATCCGGCACGACCGCGTTTGATGCTACAGGGAACGGACGGAACGGAACATTGGTGAACGGTCTTCCACGATCGATCCCGTCGACAGCGGCAGTCGGAAGTCCGGTGTTCTCTTCGGTTTCTTCCAAGAATATCGGACCCATATATCTCACCGGCAGCAGGCAGGATAGTGTGACCATTTCGAATACGGGGAACGGTGTATTGAACATCTCCGCTATCTCGTCCGATAATGCTCAATTCTCCGTCTCGCCTTCAACGTTGAATATTCTCACCGGAAGTTCTGCTAAAATATATATCACTGCATTACCGACCGCATTAGGGGTGCAGAGCGGAACGATCTCATTCACGCACAACGCTTCAGGATCACCGACCGCTGTTTCTGTCTCGGCTACGGCCATTGTTCCTTCAATCACCTCGTTCACTCCGTCCAGCGGTCCGGTCGGTACGTCCATCGTAATAAAAGGGACAGGTTTCAACACGACTCCCGCGAACAACACCGTCTTTTTCGGCGCAGTGAAAGGAACGGTCACGGCATCCACCGATACGTCCATCACTGTTACCGTACCGACCGGTGCCAACTATGCTCCGATCACGGTCACAACGAACAATCTGCAGGCGTACTCCAGGAACGGTTTCATCGTCACATTCTCCACGAGCAACTCCATAACATCAGGTTCGTTTGCTGCGAACCAATCGGTGACTGCATTGAACAACGGCTACGGAATGACCTTCAGCGATATTGACGGCGACGGTAAACCGGATGCGGTGATCGGAACGCAATCAACCAATGGACTGAGCATTCTCCGAAATACCGGAACCTCCGGGGCGGTCAGCTTCGCCGCCGCTCTAAATTTTGCAACAGTTTCGAACGGACTGGATGTGGCTGCCGGAGATCTGGACGGAGACGGGAAACCGGATGTAGTTGCTACAAAGCAATCTTCCGGATTCTCCATATTCAGAAATACCAGTACTCCCGGTTCCATTTCATTTGCCGCACGCATCGACTCTGCATTGAACCTGGCTCACGGCGCCGCGATCGGCGATCTGGACGGAGACGGAAAACCGGAACTGATCGTGGTCAATAATTCGACTGCGAGTGTTCGGATCTATCGCAATACCAGCACTCCGGGGACGATCATGTTGACCTCTGTGCTTTCCGCAGCGACCGGTGCCGGTCCTCGCGAAATACACCTGATCGATTTTGACGGAGACGGGCGGCTCGATATAGCCACCAATAATTTTTCCGCCGGAACAGTATCGGTCCTTCGGAATACCAGTACCGTCGGTTCATTCTCATTCGATGCAAAACTGGATCTGACCGGCGCTTCCGGTACATTCGGAATTGCCGTCGGTGATCTGACCGGCGACGGAAAACCGGAGGTCGTTTCAAGCGGGGCATCCGTCCGCGTCTATTATAATACCAGCACATCCGGCTCGTTATCCTTTGCTGCAGCGGTCTCATACACGGCGAGTTCGGATAGGACGGTGACCATCGGCGATTTCAGCGGTGACGGTAAACCGGATATTGCTTCCAACAATACCGGCGGGACAGTCTCCGTTTTGAAGAATACCTATACATCCGGAGCGGTCAGCGGATCTTCATTTGCCGCAAAAGTTGATTTTGCTGCCGGTTCAGGACTCTGGAATCTTCGTTCGTCGGATGTTGACGGTGATGGAAAGATCGACCTTAATGCGATCAGTCAGACCGGTTCGAGTATGTCCGTCCTGAGGAATACCGTTCCGCTCCCCGCAACATTCACTCCGAATCCTTCAGCCGTTGCGTTCGGTAATGTTGCACTTGGTTCGAACAAGATCGACAGCATCCGTGTGAAGAATACAGGTGGCGTTGCTCTTTCTATTACTGCTGCTGCTTCCACCATTGCACAATATTCCATTTCACCTTCGACTGCAACGGTAGCGGTCGGCGATAGTCAGAAATTCACCATTACATTTACACCAACGCAGTCATCTGCCGTCAATGCGAAACTGGTCTTCACCAGTAACTCGACGGCGGCATCTGATACGGTCCCGGTGAGCGGAACCGGTACAGGACCGGTGATGACGCTCAGTGCATCTTCCCGGTCGTTCGGCAGTGTGCTTGTCGCTTCCAATAGAAAGGACAGTATCTATCTTAAGAATACCGGCAATGCGGTCATGAACGTGACGAATGTCGTTTCAGATAATGCTGAGTTCACGGTGAATCAAACTTCTTTCTCCGTGAATGCGCTGGACAGTGCGAAACTGATCATCACCCTGTCGCCGATAACGATCGGGATAAAAACGGCAACGGTCCAGATCACGCATAATGGAACGACATCACCGACATCATTGACTGTCGATGGACGGGGAATTCAGCCGGTCTTCACTTCCTCCGCTGCGAACATCGCCTTCGGCAATGTCGGTTATTATCAGACGCGGTCGGATAGTCTCACCGTAAGCAATACGGGAGTTGATACGCTGGTGATCACTTCGGCGGCAACATCGAACGCAGTCTATTCCGTTTCACCCGCAAGTGCGACGATCGCTCCGTCCGGCAGCAGGGTATTCACCGTAACATATGCGCCTGTTTCGGTATCAGCGACGAACGATACTCTTCGGTTTACGCATAATGCCGGTACCGTTTCAACGATCCCGCTCAGCGGAACCGGTGCACTGCTGCCTGCCGCATCGGCTGGTAATGCACTCGATCTGAATGGATCGAATCAATATGCTGATCTGGCGGATGGTGTTTGGTTCAACAGCAACTTCACGATCGAGACCTGGGTGTATATCCGCAGTGTCGCGAACTATTCCCGAGTGATCGATTTTGCGAACGGTCCCGGCAGTAACAATGTCATTATCACTGCAAGCGAAGGAACCTCGGGAAAGATCGGATTCCACATCTTCAACGGAGCGTCCGCTACGAATATCGTTACACCGAATGCGGTGCCGCTCAATACCTGGGTGCATGTAGCTTGCGTGTTCAACAACGGCACCGGCCGGATCTATCTGGACGGTATAGAGGTGGTGTCCGGAGGGCTGAATTATCCGACGAATGTTGTCAGGACCTTGAATTATATCGGTAAGAGTCAATATGCCGATCCGCATGCAAATCTTCGCATGGATGAGTTCCGCATCTGGAATGTGGCCCGCACCGCGGCTCAGATCCGGTCCGGAATGAATATATCACTCGCAGGAAGTGAATCCGGGTTGACCGCTTATCTGAGATTCGATGAACAGAACGGAACGGTCATCAGGAACTTCACCGGCAACGGATTGAATGCACAACTAGTGAATGGAGCAACACGGACGCAATCGTCGGTGAAGATTCCCGCACCGCATCTTATGATGTCGAAACAATCGTTCTCGTTAGGGAGCGGTGCGCCTGGGACCCCGCTCCGGGATACCGTATGGGTGACGAATTACGGCGGAATTCCGCTGCAGATCGATTCTGTCCGCGCTGTCTCAAGCGAATTGACCATCACACCCGTATCGGGAGTGGTCGCATCAGGCGACAGTCTCCGGTTCATCGCAACGCTGACTGCGTCACTATCCGGGATCAAGTCCGACACCGTGAGGTTCTATTCCAACACATTCGACAGCACGAAGTTGATGACGGCAACCGCGATCATCTTTTCCGCCGAACCGGGCGTGCGCGACTCTCTTGTTACAGCATCGAAGATCCGGCCGTACGCGATGACGCTGAAATGGAAGAACGGTGACGGCGCGAACCATCTTGTGCTGATCAAAGAAGCTTCAGCAGTCAATGCTGAACCTGCGGACGGTTCGATCTACAGTGCGAATACCGTCTTTGGTTCCGGTTCTCAGCTCGGCAGCGGAAATTTTGCAGTATACTCCGGCACGGCGGACTCTGTGAACGTGACCAACCTGCATTCCGGTGTGACCTATCATGTCACAGTGACGGCGTTCAATGGGACAGGAGCAACGGTAAATTATTTGACTCCTGCTGCTGCGGTGAATTCGATCACCATCCCGTTTGCGGTCAATTCTCCGCTTCCGGGGAGTGCCGTCAGTCTGAACGGAAGCTCGAATTATTTGTCCGTCAATACGCTGACCGATCTGAGCGGAGATTCACTCACGATCGAGTACTGGTTCAAGGGGAGCGATCTTGTTTCCGCTGTCCGGTATCAGTCCGGCGGCGATTATCTTGTGGCAGGATGGAACGCCAGCGGAACGAAGGTGCATATCCTTTCCAATGACGGCGGTGTGAATAACGGAATTCCGGTCGGCGCTTCAGCGGAGGACGGGAACTGGCATCATGTCGCCATGACATGGAAAAGGAATACTGTGAATGGATTCAAATCGTATCTGGATGGACAACTCGTCGCTCAGCGGACCAGCAGTGATGCACCGATCGTGAATATGAATACTCCAACCATCATCGGCAGTTACTTTGGGTTCGGCGAATTTACACATGGACTACTGGATGAGATTCGAATCTGGAGATCGAACCGCTCCGCTCAACAGGTCAGGGAGAATATGCACCGAAGGATCAGCGGAGACCAACCCGGTCTGCTTGCGTACTTCCAATTCACCGAAGGGAATGGTACCATGTCAGTCGATTCAATCAAAGGACATGTTGCATCATTCATCAACACTCCCGCTTGGCAGACGTCAACAGTCCCGTTCGGCGCAGGGAATAGCGCGAGTGTAACAGCGGTCCAGTCCGGCGTTCAATCACTTGCCGAGGTCACAATGAACCTGACCGAAGGATTTGATAATAATTCCGATGTGACCGCGACCGGTATCGTCAGTGAACCGAATGTCCTTCCCGACGGATATCTTTCTGCGGTCGGAAACAGATATTTCATTGTCAACACATTCGGTTCGACCGGATCGTTCACAGCGAACATCTCCCTTAATTTCGGCGCCGGCATCATCGATTCCCGTGCGGATGATCTCCCTGGCGGTGTGAAACTGTTCCGGCGTTCATCCAACAGCGACGGAGTGTGGACGGAGATCGGCGGTGCATCATCAGCTTCTTCTGCTACGGGTATCGTTACGTGGACCGGCATCACTTCGGCAGGACAATTTGCCGCGGTCTATGATGAGACGGCTCTGCCGGTGGAACTTGTTTCGTTCACAGCATCGTCCATCCGGCTCAACACCGAATTGAAATGGAGCACAGCCACCGAAGTGAACAATCATGGGTTTGAGGTGGAGCGGAGAGCAATTGACAATGGAAAAATGATAGTGGATAATTGGAGCAAAGTAGGATTTGTTGAAGGGAACGGCAATTCCAACAGTGCTCACGAGTATTCATATACT
>JBMOHT010000139.1:0-10429 GCA_049317705.1 Bacteroidota bacterium
ATGTGACGATCGAGTTCAAAGCAGGCGTTCCCGTTGCATTGAACGGAAAGAAGATGGATGGCGTCTCCCTCATCCACAAATTGAACGAGATCGCCGGCGCAAACGGCGTTGGACGTCTTGATCTAGTCGAGAACCGTCTTGTCGGCATCAAATCACGCGAGATCTATGAAGCACCGGCAGCAGTCACTCTCCACTTCGCACACCGCGAACTCGAACGCCTGACATTGGACAAAGAAGTGATGCACGCAAAAGCGAAGATCTCCAACGACTACGCGGATATCATTTACAACGGTCTCTGGTTCACACCGCTGAAAAAAGCACTCGACGGCTTCATCGAAGAGACACAGAAGAATGTTACCGGTCTTGTGAAAGTGAAGATGTACAAAGGGAATCTCGAGATCGCAGGACGCACTTCTCCGTTCTCGCTCTATGATATGAAACTGGCGACCTATACCAAGGAAGACACGTTCGATCATACAGCAGCGGAAGGATTCATCAAGATCTATGGACTGCCGTCCAAGATCTATAACAAGGTGAACAAAGAGAAGTTCGCAAAGGTAAAGAAGGCGTTGAAGAGAAAAAAATAACCAGGACATTTATGTCCTGGTTATATACACGAACTGAACAAAAACAAAAAAACCGAAGAGCGATCTTCGGTTTTTTTTGTTTCTTCCAATAGAACACGGATGACACGGATCGGACGGATGTTCACGGATGAAGCAAATTTAAATGGTAGTAATAACTCAATCCAATGCAACAACTGACGTAATACAGAACAAAGTTCCTTCAAAATAATGGTTCGACACGTCCCGATGCACAATTTTTAGAAATGATTACATCGGGACTTCCGCCAAACAGTCGGCGGACAAGTGCTCACCATGACTGTGTTTCTTGTTTCACAAAACATCAATGATCAATTCTTTTAAATTATCCGTGAAGATCCGTGCTTTTTCCGTCAGATCCCTGCCCGACTGACATCTAACCTGTATCGTCGGTCAGGTCCGAAGGACTCCTTTGGAGCGGGCGTGTTCCATTCTTGCTAATCATTCTACTTAATGAACGTGCCGTTGCGCAGTTCGGTGAATGCCTGCTGAAGTTCCTGCTGTGTGTTCATTACAATGGGACCTCCCCACGCTACCGGTTCCTTCAACGGTTTGCCGGAGACGAGCAGGAAGCGGATCCCCTTCTCGCCAGCCTGCACCGTAACTTCATCACCGTTATCGAACAGGATCAATGAACGGTTGCCGGACCATTCGAGTCGCTCCTCTCCGTTAGCGAGTAACGTTTCGCGCAACGTATCCTGTGGTGGAGATGCTGCTCGGAATGTCCCTTCCCCTTCGAAGATGTACGCAAATGCATGACGGTTCACTTCCACCTTCAGTGTCTTCCGTTTTCCGGGCGGAACAAATATATCAAGATACCGAGGATCGGCTGCGATACCGTCCACCGGTCCTCTCTTCCCCCAAAATTCTCCGCACACAACACGGACTTGAGTTCCGTCATCATCCGTAATGAACGGGATCTCTTTTGATTGAACATCCTGATACCGCGGTGCGGTCATCTTCATGGATGAAGGAAGATTGGCCCAAAGCTGGAATCCGTGCATCCTTCCCTCAGAATCACCCTTCGGCATTTCCTGATGCAGAATTCCTGAACCGGCTGTCATCCATTGCACATCACCGGCGCCGAGCGTACCGTTATTCCCGAGACTGTCGCTGTGCGAAACATTTCCCGCAAGCACATAGGTGATCGTTTCAATTCCTCGGTGAGGATGCCAAGGGAATCCCGCCAGATAATCCTGCGGACGTTCATTCCTGAAATCATCGAGCAGCAGGAACGGGTCGAATTCGGCCGGATTCCCGAACCCGAATGCCCTGCGAAGATGCACTCCCGCCCCTTCAAGGGTCGGCTGTGCTTGTGATATACGCTTTACCGGTCGTATTGACATTCAATCTCCATTTCTTTGTGATACTTTCGTTATGAGATTAACGAAGAAATTGCATAGATTATCAAAAAATCGGACTATATTGTATTAATTAAACAGAAAAAATCATCAGGAGTCAAGTATGTTCCGAAACCTCAGTATCTCAACAAAGTTATTCCTGACATTCGTTCCCATCTTTATCATCGGCATCGCTGTAAGCGTCGAACTGAACAATCAGTATCAGGATGAGCAGATGCAGCAGCAAGCCCTCGAATCAGCGAACGAAAAAGCGATGATCGTTCGCGAATCGCTCGTGAACATGATGGTGGAAAGCCAGATGGTCGATGATAAATATCTGGAGAAGGTGAAACAGGTCGCCCATCTTCATGAACTCTATATCAGGATCGACACATCACGGCTGAGACTCGCCGAGGATTTCATGGACAGCACCCGCATGGCACGGCTTGGCTGGCGCATCGGTCAGGCAAACAGCAAAGGCGAGATCGACAATCAGTATGGGAATCAGGTCCTTGCGACCGGCAAACAGCAATGGATCCGGCTCGGCGATGATTTTAAAGCGATGGTCCCATTTATCGCGGAAAAGAAATGTCAGAAATGTCACGACGTCCGTATCGGCGACGTGCTCGGCGTTGCGCATCTGGACTTCCCTCTCACGAAGATCATCGAAGCGAATCAAGTGAATGCTCAGCGCTCGGCAATGATCTCCGGCGGAGTGGCATTCGTTGTGATCCTCGCAGGATTCGTTTTCTTCCGCTCGCTCGTGCAGGGACCGTTGAAGAAATTGGAACGCGCAACCGAAGAGATCGGTAAGGGGAATATGAGCGATGAACTCACACTCCCTCAAGGAAACGACGAGGTCGGACGGCTGGCAAAGTCCTTCACGGATATGCAGTCCGCACTGAAACAAAGTCAGGATGCGATGAGGATCTCTGCGGTAGGACAGGTCGCTTCTTCGCTTGTGCAGGATTTCCGCGCACCGATCAAAGGGATCGTCTCCGCGATCGATGAACTGAGATCGACCGCACCGGATGAAACGAAGAAGAATGAATTGCTGGATGATGCCAAGGCATCCGCGCAATTGGTCAACAGAATGACGCAGGATCTGATCGATTTCACTTCCGGTGATATCAAAGTGGACAAACGTCTCTCAAGCATCGGCAAACTTCTCCGCACGATATCTCTCAACGAGAAGCCCGAACTGGATAAGCAGCAGATCACTCTCCTCACCGATTCGAAATACGACGGTCAGGCGATCATCGATCCGGACAGAACGGCACGGGCACTCGGCAATATTATCTCGTATTCAGCAAATTATATTCCTTCCGGTGGTAAGATCACTCTCACGGCCGATTCCGTTCCGGGACAATTATTGATCACGATCTCCGACAATGGAAGCGGTATACCTAAAGCATTCCAATCGAAGGTCTTTGAACCGTTCGTGAAAGTTGTGCAGAGCGGCGGTGTAGGACTCGATCTTGCACTCGCAAAACGGATCATCGAAAAACAGGGAGGATCGGTCGCGCTGACATCCACGGAAGGGAAAGGCACAACGTATTCGATCGTATTACCGTTGTAACGAATCTCAATACCGGATCTCACATCATGCTTCAGACGCCCGCTTGAACAGAGCGGGTTTTTTATTTCGTCGCGCAAACCTTTCGTGTGAATCTTTTGTTATAGATTTAGCATCAAATTGATGATAAACTTTTCTATCTTATAGTAATATTGAGTGTCATTGTAAGCAACGATCATCACCAACGACATTATTTCAGGAGTCCACTTCAATGTTATCCGAAAACATTAACATCCTAACGGCATTCCTTTTTGGACTGCTTTCATTCATCTCCCCCTGCGTTCTTCCCATCATTCCCGGTTACATCTCATTCATCTCAGGCCATACATTGGATGACCTAAAAGGGGACAATAAATCAGCAGCCCGAGCGGTGATGATCAATTCTCTCGTCTTCATCGCCGGCTTTACGGTGATCTTCGTCTTAATGGGAGCAGCCGCCACATCAATCGGTAAAGTGCTGAATGATAATCTGAATCTGATCAGTAAGATTGCTGGATTTATCATCATTATTTTCGGCCTTCATATGATTGGGATTTTCAAGATCGGTTTTCTCAATTATGAAAAAAGGTTCCATTTACAAGAGAAAAAACTCGGCATTTTGGGCTCCTTCGCAGTTGGCGCGGCTTTTGCATTTGGATGGACACCATGTATCGGTCCGGTTTTGGCAGGGATTCTTGCAATAGCCAGTCAGCAGGAGACCGTTTTACAGGGAATCATTTTGCTCTTTGTCTATTCGCTCGGACTGGGTATACCGTTCTTTTTGACAGCGATCAGCATCAATAAGTTCTTCACCCTTTTCAACCGCATCAAAAAGCATTTCCATACGATCGAAGTGGTCGGCGGAGTGATGCTCGTGGCAGTCGGCATCCTGATGATGACGAACTATCTGACGATCATCGCCAGCTACCTTTCAAAATGGTTCCCGTTCCTCAATGAGTTGTCTTAACATTTTTTGTCATCGTCATTCCGCAGGGAATGGCAAATCTTAAGAAAGACGTGCTTATGGAAAAAGAAACCCGCGTTCTTGATGAAGTAACGATACGGTTCGCCGGAGATTCCGGAGACGGTATGCAGCTGACCGGCGGTCAGTTCACCAACACATCCGCTGCGATGGGAAATGACCTCTCCACTCTTCCGGATTATCCCGCAGAGATCCGCGCTCCTATCGGAACGACGTACGGCGTGAGCGGATTCCAGATCCACTTCGGTGCGACTGAGATCAACACTCCCGGCGACCATTGTGACGTTCTCGTTGCGATGAATGCTGCATCCCTCAAAGTGAATCTTCGCTCACTGATCGACGGCGGTATCATCATCGTCAACACGGACGGATTCGGCGATAAGAATCTGAAACTTGCCGGATATACACAGAGTCCCCTTTCCGACGGTTCTCTTTCCAAATTCCAGGTCTTTCAGGTGGACATCACCAAACTGACCAACCTCGCACTGGCCGATATGAATCTCAGCCAGAAGGTCGTCGATAAAACGAAGAACTTCTTCGCACTCGGTATGATGTACTGGATGTTCAACCGAACACTCGACAATACCACCCAGTGGATCTCTGAAAAATTCGAAAAGAAACCTGAACTGGTCGAAGCAAACACCCGTGTGATGAAAGCGGGATGGAACTATGCTGAGACAACGGATATTTTTGCTGTAAAGTATGATGTGAAACCTGCACCGCTGACCCCCGGGAAATACCGGAACATCAACGGCAACCAGGCAACAGCACTCGGTTTTGTAGCGGCCGCGGACAAAGCGAATCTTCCCCTCTTCCTCGGTTCTTATCCGATCACACCTGCAACAGGTATCCTGGAAGAACTTGCATATCTTAAAAATTTTGGAGTGAAGACATTCCAATGCGAAGACGAGATCGCCGGTATCACCAGCGCGATCGGCGCAGCATTCGGCGGGAATTTTGCGATCACCACTACAAGCGGACCCGGCGTTGCATTGAAGACCGAAGCAATGGGTCTCGCAGTGATGACCGAACTCCCCCTCGTGATCGTAAACGTTCAGCGCGGCGGACCGAGTACAGGACTTCCGACAAAGACAGAACAAGCGGACCTTCTGCAGGCGATCTACGGACGCAACGGCGAAGCACCGATCCCCGTGATCGCTGCAAATTCTCCCAGCGACTGTTTCAATGCAGCATTCGAAGCATCACGCATCGCTTTGAAATATATGACACCGGTTATTCTCCTGACGGACGGATACATTGCCAACGGTTCAGAACCGTGGCTCATCCCGGAAGTTGAGGATCTGCAGGAGATCCCCGTAAAATTCCGGAAAGATCCCGTTGATTATCAGCCGTACCTTCGTGATGAGAAAACACTCGCACGTGAATGGGCAATCCCCGGCACACCCGGACTCGAACACCGTATCGGCGGATTGGAAAAACATGTGAAGACCGGCAACATCAACTACGAACCCGAGAACCATCACGCGATGATCAATCTTCGCGCTGCAAAAGTTGACGGTATCGCGAAAGATATCCCGTTGGCAAAAGTAGAAGGTGATGAAAGCGGTGAACTTCTGGTGGTCGGCTGGGGTGGAACATACGGCACCATCAAAACTGCCGTCGAACGGAAACGGAAAGAAGGAAAATCCGTGACCCATCTGCACCTGCGCCATCTGAATCCAATGCCGCTGAATGTCGGCGAGATCCTAACGAAGTATAAGACGATCCTTGTTCCTGAGATCAATCTCGGACAACTGATCAAGATCCTGCGCGAGAAATTCCTTGTTCCGGCAGTCGGCCTGAACAAAGTGCAGGGATTACCGTTCCGTTCGATCGAGATCGAACAAAAAATTGACGAGATCTTAGGAGGAAAACAATAATGAACACATTAATCAACAGCGTGATCAATCCCTCAACTGTTGCCGAGGTCAAATATACCGCAAAAGATTTCTCGTCGGATCAGGACGTTCGCTGGTGCCCGGGCTGCGGCGACTATTCCATCCTTGCTCAGGTGCAGCGTATCATGCCTGAATTGAATGTCCCCAGAGAAAAAGTAGCGGTCATTTCCGGTATCGGCTGCTCCAGCCGTTTCCCCTATTACATGAACACCTACGGTTTCCACTCCATCCACGGCCGTGCGACAGCGATCGCTTCAGGACTGAAGATCGCCCGTCCCGACCTGAGCGTTTGGGTCGCGACCGGTGACGGTGACGGACTCTCCATCGGCGGCAATCATATGATCCATGTGCTCCGCAGAAATGTGGACATCAACATTCTGATGTTCAACAATCAGATCTACGGTCTGACCAAAGGCCAATACTCGCCCACATCGGAAATGGGTAAAGTAACAAAGACATCTCCGGTCGGCTCGGTCGATATGCCGTTCAATCCGGCTGCATTGGCGCTCGGTTCCGGCGGAACTTTCGTTGCCCGTTCATTGGACCGCGATCCGAAACATATGCAGACCATCATCAAACGTGCTGCTGAACATAAAGGAACATCGTTCGTCGAGATCTACCAGAACTGCAACGTGTTCAACGACGGTGCCTTCTTCGCATTCACGGAAAAAGAGACAAAACCCGATACCGTCGTATTCCTTGAACACGGTAAACCGCTCGTGTTCGGGAAAGACGGCGACAAAGGGATCAAGCTGGATGGATTCTCCCCTGTTGTTGTCTCACTGACCGACGGAAGCCATTCGGTGAATGACCTGCTCGTGCATAACGAAACGGATTCCACATTGGCATTCATTTTAGCCAACATGACCTACAATCCTGAACTGCCGCGTCCCGTGGGTATCTTCCTCGCCATCGATCGTCCCCGCTACGAAGTGGAGATGGAAAAACAGATCGATTCCTCGATCTCCAAACGTGGTAAAGGTTCACTGGAAAAATTGCTGAACTCCGGTGATACCTGGGTCATTCAATAGATTGTCATGCCCGTACGGTCTTGGCGGACATCCATAAAATAGATTCCCGATAGGAACATTCGGGAATGACATTAAAACAATACTGCCTGATGAACTCAGGCAGTGCTGTTTTAAAGCTAATAAGACATAACACTTGCCAAGTCTTTAAGACTTGACAAGTGTTATAGAACCAGAGCATCCCGGTCGATTTTCCATCTTTGAAGCCTGTCCATTTTTTTGTATTTTTCATCCATGACTGAACAATTTGCTCAACTCCATTATGCATTCAATCGATACTCTTCTTTCGTTATTACGTCGCATGTCAATCCGGACGGTGATGCCATCGGCAGCGAAGTTGCGTTGGCTCTTTATCTGAAGAATAAAGGAAAGACCGTCCGCATCATCAATCACAGCGAAACACCGGATAATCTTCAATTCCTTACCTCCATTTTCCCAGTGAAAACATATTCGTCCCAAATGGACGGATATATACTGGACGCTGAATGCTTCATTGTGATCGACACCAATTCTCCGAAGCGTTTCTCAGCATTGGCTGATACTGTTTCTAGAAGCAAAGCATACAAGATCTGCATCGATCATCATCTTGAACACGAACAGTTCGCCGATCTCTATGTGATCGACACCGAAGTGCCTGCCGCCAGTGAACTTCTCTACCGTATCATCGCTGCAGACGATCCCAACGAGATCATCCGTCCCATCGCTGACGCGCTCTATGCCGGCATTATGACGGATACCGGGTCATTCAAATTCCCAAAGACGGACAGTGAAACGCATACGATCACAGCTGATCTACTGAGCCGCGGAGTTGATCCATATGCCGTTTATCAGGATATCTACGAGAGCGGTCAGATCAACAAACTCCATCTTCTCGGTAAAGCACTGGAGCGGATCGAACTGCATCACAACGGTCTGGTAGCAACTATGGCGCTTCCCCGCATAGTATTGACAGAGACGGGAACCGCGGAATCGGATATTGATAATCTCACACAGTATGTCCTTTCAATCAAAGGGGTCGTTGTCGGACTCGTCTTCATCGAACAGACGGATGGTGTGAAGGTCAGTTTCAGATCCAAAGGCGACATCGCCATCAATACGGTTGCAAAACAATTCGGCGGAGGCGGGCATAAGAATGCTTCAGGTGCACGGTTAAAGAATATCACACTGAGCGATGCAGTATCCGCTGTGTTAGAAAAAACCATCGAAATCTTATAACTAAAGGAATATCATGAAATTCACCGCCGTCCGTTCTTCATTGGAACAAATCTCCTCAGAACTCCTCGTCACCTTCATCTTTCAGGATGATACACTTTTCAAGAAACAATCCGCACAACTCATTTCCGTCTTCGGAGATTCCGCCGGTTCCGCATTTGCCGCGAAGGATTTTTCGGGAAAAGAGAGCGAGTCCCTGCTTCTCTATACACAAAAGAAGAAGGCTTCGCGATTGTTCGTTATCGGGCTCGGTGAATCGAAGAAACTGACGATCGAAAAGCTGCGCCGCGCAACGGCAACGGCTGCGAAGAAAGCAAAAGGACTCATGGTCCCCTCCGCGACCATCATCATTCCGGATGTTGAAACGATCCTTCCTGAATCAATCGAAGAGATCGCACAGGCGATGGCGGAAGGCGCACTGCTTTCGATCTATAAATATGACAAATACCTTTCCTCTGCGAAGAACGGAAAACCGCTGAATGAACTCCGTTTTACAACAGCGACATCGTTCACTTCCGATATCCAATCGGGATTGAACACCGGTCAGATCATTGCAGAAGCAACCATTCATGCACGCGACCTCAGCAATGCACCGGGAAGCGAGATCTATCCTGAGACATTAGCAGCGGATGCAAAACTCCTCGGCAAAAAACTTGGATTCTCTGTTTCAGTCTTCGACAGGAAGAAAATACAGCAATTAAAGATGGGCGGAGTGATCGGCGTGAGCAAAGGGAGCGAAAAAGATCCGCGGTTCATTACATTGGAATATGGAAAGTCCTACAGCAAACGGGGTACGATCGTTCTCGTCGGCAAAGGCGTTACGTTCGATTCAGGTGGTATCTCGATCAAACCGTCCGCCGGTATGGCTGAGATGAAGATGGATATGGGTGGTGCGGCTGCGGTGATCGGCACATTCCACGCGCTTGGGAAACTGAAATTGAAGAAACATGTTATCGGACTTATCCCCTCTGTTGAGAATATGCCGAGCGGTTCCGCAGTGAAACCGGGTGATATCATCCGGCATTTTAACGGGAAAACATCCGAAGTGGATAACACCGATGCCGAAGGACGGCTGATACTTGCCGATGCACTCTCCTACGCATCGAAATTCAAGCCCTCAGTGGTAATCGACCTTGCCACGCTGACAGGTGCATGCGTTGTGGCACTTGGTCACTACGCCAGCGGGATGATGGGGAACGATCAGGAGACGATGGATGCTCTGTCTAAAGCCGGCAACGCTACATATGACCGTGTATGGCAGCTTCCAATGTATGATGAATATGAGAAACTGATCAAAAGCGATGTCGCAGATGTGAAGAATGTCGGCGGACGCTGGGGCGGAGCGATCACTGCAGGATGGTTCCTGAAAAAGTTCATCGGGGATTATAAGTGGGTTCATTTAGATATCGCCGGAACTGTGATCCAGGAAGAGAATCAGGACTATATCCCGCGCGGCGGTTCCGGCGCAGGCGTTCGGCTGCTTATTGAGTATCTACGTTCAGTTGAGTGATCTCTCGCAAAGACGCCAAGGCGCAAAGAGGGTTTACATTTGGTATATTTAGTAATAAAGTCACCGTGTATTATTACACAGTAACGAAGGGATATTTGCGAGGGAATATGATTGAGAATGAGATCTCAAAGATAGTTGTTGATATCGCGTATCGAATTCATATAAATCTAATCGCTCAATTTCATCTGCATTGTACAAGCTAGCGCGCTTAACCGTAGTGCCTGCCAATTGCACGGGCACAAGGTTTGCAACAGGAGTTATGGCGCCTGTTCTACCAACTTGAAAGGTAACTTCTTTGAGTT
>JBMOHT010000140.1:0-10257 GCA_049317705.1 Bacteroidota bacterium
GCCGAAAGTGTCCGCATCATGAAATATCAGGATATTCCGGTGAGCCATTCTTCAATCAGCTCAGCCATGTCTGCCCGGTTTGGACCGCCCGATCGTAAACCGCAGCATCAGCGCATGGTCATCAGGACCGCCGTCATTTCCACTGAAGTGGATCGTTACGACAGCGCCGTTGCTCTGCTGCAGCGTGCAGTCACCGGAAGAGAAGGATTCATCGTTTCAACAACAACATCGTCCGAAGAGAAGGGAAAGAAGAACGGCACTATCGTCCTTCGCGTGCCGGCGGACCGGTTCGAACCCGTGATGGAGGATATCGTGCATCTTTCCGCAAAAGTGCTGAACCGCTCGGTCTCCGGCAACGATGTTACGGAGGAATTCTACGACGTCTCCGCGCGGCTGGAGAACAAACAGAAGATCGAGGCACGCTACAGGGAGATCCTCCGTTCCGCGAAGACAGTGGAGGATATTCTTTCAGTGGAGCGGTATCTCGGGGAAGTGCGGGAGGAGATCGAACGTCTTGAAGGCCGCCGCGGATTCCTGAATGATCAAGCGCAGCTCTCTACTGTGACAGTGACCCTGCGTGAACCGCTTGCAATGCCCGAGAACGGCGAAGAAGGATTCTGGCAGAAGGTCTCGAAAGGATTCATACATGGTATCTATGGATTCGGCGATGTGCTGTCATACTCGCTTACGTTCATCATTGCATCCATCCCTGCGGTGCTCCTGCTTGCCGGTCTTGTGGTTCTCGTTCTGCGCAGCGCACGCATGCTCCGTTCGCGCAGCCGTTCTGTGGAATAAGTCCGTTCCTGTTATCACACAAAGAAATAAATGTAGGGCCTGCCGTCGGCAGGCCTTTGCATTTTCACCAGCCACAGAGAAAATATTGAATGACAACCGTTTACTCGTAAGTCATAGTCATTCTATACATTTGTCTAGTCCCGTTCCCAAACTCTGTTTGGGAATGTTCTAGTCTCGTTCCCAAACTCCGTTTGGGAACGTCTGTTTTTAAGCTCCGCTTTGATCGTAATCCGGCACGACCACTGCTCCGCAAAAAATATTCTTTCCATCCTTAATGGAAATTTCTCACCGTATTGGTATATTCACTCTCCCAAGATCAGAACAAGACGAAAGAAAATATCATGAGTGATGAACAGAAATGTCCGAAATGCAGTTCGGAGAACGTCTATCAGGACAGGAACCTATGGGTCTGTCCTGAATGCTATCATGAGTGGCATCCGGAAGAAGCGAACGAAGAGGCAGAACAGACAGCGCAGACGGACGTGATCAAGGATTCGAACGGAACGGTCCTGACGGACGGAGATACGGTCACCGTCATTAAAGATCTGAAAGTGAAAGGGTCTACTTCCGGCATCAAGTCCGGGACGAAAGTGAAGAACATCCGGCTGGTGGAGAGCAGCGACGGCCACAATATTTCATGCAAGGTGGAGGGCGTCGGCGCAATGTTCCTGAAATCTGAATTTGTGAAAATAGCATGACGGACCTTCGATAGATGTCCGAAACCTTTGAGGTGTCGGACATCTGCGGCAGATAATCCCGCCAAAAATACCGGCGGGTAAATATCCGTCTCTACGAGAGTAACACGTCACGTTCCCAAAATCCGTTTGGGAACGAATGGTTTCAAACTCTGCATCAATCCAATCGATAATTATTGATATTCCTTCCGGTATTTTGTTATTTGTTTCGTTGAAATGAACGGTGAGAGAGCTCTTTGGATTACAAGACACACCATACTGCCCGCCGTGATATCAGTGCTGTCGGATGAGACATCTGCTGTATGATCAGACTCCAATTACGTATGCTGAAAACAACCGAAGGGAATCGATATGTCTGTGAACGACACGAGCGATCTGAAAGGAATTACGGAAGTATCCCAAATAGCAAAGCATCTGCGGGAAATGCTCAGGGAGAATTGCCGGCCGGGAGTTTCAACATCAGCGCTGGATGAGATCTGCAGAAAGGAATTAAAGGCGGTTGGCGCTGTTTCGGCACCAATGACCGACTACAATGCTCCATGCTATGCATTCTATTCTGTCAATGATTGTATCGTTCACGGACTTCCGAATCGGTCAGAACTCGTCGACGGAGATCTTGTGAAAATTGATGTAACGCCAAAGTACAACGGTTTTGTCGCGGATACAGCGTGCAGTGTTGTGGTGGGGAATGACGGGAACGACACCCTTGCCGCCCGTCTCGTTGCAAGCGTAGAACGTTCGTTCCAAAACGCACTTGGAGAATGCCGTGTCGGTTCAGAGGTGAACCGGATAGGACGGACAATTGAACGGACCACAACTGCCGATGGTTTCTTTGTTACGCGGGAACTTGCGGGGCATGGGGTCGGCAGGGCGATCCATGAAGAACCATCGGTCTATAATTATTATGAACCGCGTCAACGGATGAGGCTGACCGAAGGTCTCGTTATTGCCATTGAACCGATGATCACGAGCAAACGATCAGCGATCCGCACAACCCGGGATGATTGGTCCATTGTTGCATCGCGCGGGACGTTGACGGCGCACTATGAGCATACCGTGCTTATCACTCATTCGGGTCCCGTAGTTTTAACAGCGTGAACTCTGTTGAAGGCACTCTGACCTTCTAATAACCAAAGAAAAATATTTTCAAGGATTGTCAAAGCTCCGCTTTGAATGAAATTCAACAAGAACCCCAATCATTTCACAATTCATCATAGGAGTTCAATATGGAATACACCGTAAATACCGCCGCCATCTTCGCTGCGGCATTCGCAAACTTTGTCGTTGGAGCTATCTGGTATACGCCGCTGTTTGGTCAGGCGTGGGCGCGGGAATTGAAGCTCGATACCAGTGTGAAGCCGGATGGAAAGTTCATGGCAAAAGCACTGGCCCTCTCGCTGCTCGGGAACCTGATCTTGTCGTGGGTTCTGGCATGGACAATGGCTGCATGGCAGTTCCTTCCCGGCGCCGCGGATGTTCCGCCGATCGTGAACGGTTCACGCACGGCATTCTTCCTCTGGCTGGGATTCTATGTGCCGCTGCTCATCAGTTCAAAGACATGGGAGGGACGGTCCTGGAAACTGATCGGCATCAATGGCGGATATTATTTCGTCACCCTGCTGACCGCCGCACTCATCCTCGCCTATTGGAAGTGAACTGTTCTCTGAGTGTAGATATACAAAGCGCGGACTCATCATCCGCGCTTTTCGATTCAAGAATAGATTATCGGAATACAATCCCGTAATCCTTATAATTTTGCAATGTTACTTTTGCTGTTAGTACTTCGCCTCACCTTGTCGTTCTTTCGCTTTTGCATCCCATATGGGCAGCACATTCTTTTTCCATTCCGCTTTTTCCGCTTCGAGTTTTTTCATGTCGAGTCCGATATATGCCTGTGCCTTTGCTTTTGTCGATAAATCCGGGAACGGAACGACCGGAGAAGCGTGATGTTTGATCAGCACCATCGTGATGAATCTCCGCGCTTCTTCTGCTTTTTGGATGGACGTTCCGAGTACTCGCGCTGCTTCAAGCGGTGAATGGAATCCAACGGCGTTCGCCGCCGATACCCAGTCCCATCGCCATTGGGCGTGCCGGATCAGTGTGAGGGCAGGAACGAGCTCGACAGAATCAGCACCTGCTGTATACGCCGCCGCCGCTTCCACATGCGCGGAAACAATAGCGGTCTCGGCGAGTTTTTTGAGTTCTGCGATCTTATCCTGTCGATCGTTGACATTCTTCGTCAGCGTTTGTTCACTCTCACGGTGACATACCTGGCATGACTGCGAGATGTTCTCAAGCGGCGATCCGATCTTGTGATTGGTGAATTTTACGCCGCCTTCGTTCTTATATGGCATGTGGCAATCCGCGCATGAAACACCCCGTTCAGCGTGAATGCCCGTGCGGTACAGTTCATAATCGGGATGCTGCGCTTTGAGGATCGGTGCTTTGCTGAGTTTGTGGACGAAATCGACATGGCCGACGGAATCATAATACGCTTCCATCTGATCCGCGGAGAATCCTTTGTCCCACGGGAAGGTGAGATACTTTTCGGTCTTTCCTTTGAAGTAATACTCCACATGACACTGTGCACAGACGAGCGAACGCATTTCCTGACGTGTTGCGTTGTTGATATCCTTTCCCTGTCTTTGCCATGCTTCGGCAAGAGCTGGACGCGTGATGCGGAGGTTCATCGTCTTCGGGTCATGACAGTCCTGACATCCGATATTGTTCACGATCTCATGTCCGAGAGAATCCCAATGACTTTTATAGAATTGTGCGGGACCCATTTTTGCCATGATGCGAGGTACATCCGGACTTTTGCAGGACCAGCAGGTGGCCGGCTGAGGAATACCGGTCCGCAATGTATTGCGGATGTCTTTGATGGCGTAATAATGTCCCCGCGCCTGATTGTAATCTCGCGAGAATGCATATCCGGCCCAGAGAACAACATTGAGCGGATCCTCTTCGAGCAGGTCCCGTTTCTTATTGCCGCCGTATTTGCTCAGATATGTTGACTCTGCGGTGCTTTTGTATGTTTCGTATTCACGGGGATAGTTTTCACCCCATACTTCATTTCGCGGCTCCCAGTCCGCGATCGGTTTCACCATTTGGTATTGAAGATACGCTTCCTGTCGGCGTTCCATGATGGATGCTCCGAAGAGTCCGAAGAGGAAGACGACCGCAACGGTGGCACCGAACAGTGCCCAGGCGATCCATGGTTTTTTTTCTATGATCTCTGCGAGTTTCATAATGGCTCCTTGATGATAGATGATGGTTTCATTGCTTTGAGATATCCTTTTTCAGCCATTCCGGCACGATGGTAGTGGGGATCGGAACGCGCGCGTACGGAACGGAGGAGAGACTGTTCACCCGGCCGTGCGGTGTTTCTCTGTGACATTCCCAGCAGAGTTTTCCTGCACCGTGTTCCGCGCCGGTGAACGTAACGAATTTCTCATTCACGTTCTGCACCTGGTGCGAATGACAGCGGATGCAGTTCTGCTGCACGACGGATGCGCCCGCTTCGTGGATGCGGATCACCTGCGGTTCCATCCGGAAAGTGAACATAAATGAATGACGTGTTCCGTCCATCGCTTTGAAGGCGTATTTACGGACGGCGTTGTCGTGCGGTACGTGACAGTCGTTGCAGACAGTGACCCGAGCGTGACTGCTCCGTTCCCACGTGGCGTACTGCGGTGCCATCACGTGACAGTTCATGCACGCTTTCGGATCATCCGAAAGGTAGGATGTTGCGTTCCCGACATAGGCTGCAAGTCCGCCGAGACCGAAGAGAGTTCCGACGGCGATGAAGACCGGGATCCGCCAACGGGTTGGGGGACTGATGCTTTCCAGAAGGCGGAGCATTGATTGAATCATTGTTTTCATACGTGATCCACTGAAAGTGATGAAATACTTCAAGAAGCAGGATATTCGAATTGTTAACAGATAAATTTGTCCTGTTAACAAATATAACATAACACATCAAGTTCGCTCACAATGCAAAGGTCGCTTCTCCACAATATCCATTGTTTCGCAATCACTAATGGTATCGAAGGAAGCGGAGAAGCGTCCTTACTCCATGAATCAAAAAACGACCAGTGCACTCAAATACGACCAATAGGAAACATCGTTTGCAAAAAATGCACCGCGCATGATCTTTCCCGGAACGAACGCTGAGATCCCCCAGTCGAATGAAACACTCCGGTTATATTTGAACTGCGTGAGGATGTCCAGTTCCTGTCCGAAATCCTGAAGACTCTCATTCGCGGAGAATTTCTTTTGTGTGACGAAATGATGGAGCGAAACTGTTGTGACGGTGTTCTCCAGTGGAACGAACGAACCGCGCAGATAAATATCCATGAGTCCGCGGTTGTACGTCTGTACCTGGAAATTGATGAAATAGTCCATCATCCCGTAGAATTTATGTCCTGTAGCGTACGGTGGGACGAATGTATTCACCTCGGTGGATGACGGGTCCGTTCCGCTGATGATATCGGTGTTGAGAGAGACGGAGGTGACCGGTGAACCGGTAATGGTCTGCCCGATAGAGAACGCAGCCATCCATGCGGAGATGGTGGTTCCATTCACGCTGCCGAACTGATATGCAGCATCTGTTTCATATATTAATTCTTCGATGGTGCCTTTCAAATGAATACCGGAGGTAGTACGGAGCAAATTGGGGTTACCGAGAGTTAACGTGTTCTTATTCCGTTCCTCCAAAGCGTAAATATTCACGGTGAGTTCTTTCCCGAACGGCTGAATATAGTATCCGCCGAGCATCATGGTCCCTTCATCCCTTTTGAATGCGGTGTTGGTAACGTTGACGGGATCGGGAAGCGTATTGACATCGGAGATATTCACGGCGAACAGATCGAGCAGTCCGTCGTTCACTCCGTAATGGACGAGCAGACCGTCGAATGCCCGGCCGATGTTGTTCCAGTTCAGTCTGCCGAGTATGCGGTCACTTCCGCAGGAGATGGCAAAGCGGCCGGCTTTCACGGAGAGCTGAGGAAGAAGGAATGAATCGAGCTTCGCGTATCCCTCATAAAGATCCAGATTCTTATTGTTCGTGGTAGTGGTCGGTTCCTCGCCGAATCGGCGCGAGTCCTGCATAATGAGAGTGATGGAGACATTCTGCACCGGTTGGATCTCCGCTCCGAGACGGATGCGGGAGAGTGTGTAAAGATTCGGTGCAGTCTTTAGATTAAAATCGCGTCCGTCCGCTTCAGTGCGGATGCGCAGTTCGCCGTTCCATCGCAGGAGTGTCTCTTGCGGGAAAGCGAACAGCGGAATGATGAGGAAGAGGATGATGATTTTCATTGATAGGTGTTCTTCGTTGTTGTGGTTGGTGTGATGTAGCGTAAGCTCGCTCGTGTTCCCAAACTCTGTTTGGGAACACGAGCGAATTGCAAAATTGGTAATTCTTCCCATTAATCATTCGGCCCATACTGCGGAACCGCACCCCGTGCATGATTATAGAGAGGCGATTCAAGATTCTGAAAACGGAATTGATATTCTTCCTTATTGATGGAATTATGCCAATGTCCGGTCAGCATTCCTAATCCGGTGACGGCGATGAATGTACCGACGACCAGAACGCCGAAGACCCACGGTGCAACGGTTGCGGACTTTTCTTTTGTGCGAAGGACGAGTGTTTCTTTTACGGGACATTCCTCAACGCAGCGCATGCAGCTGGTACATTCGTCCGACCACACTTGGCTTAATTGGTGAACTTTGATGTTCGAAGGACAGACCTTCGTGCAGAGTTCGCAGTCCACGCAGCTCTCTTTGATGCGCGTGATGCGGAACGGTGCGAGCATGCCGCTTAGTCCCAGCAGGGCGCCGTAGGGACAGAGGAACCGGCACCAGAAATTTTTGATGAAGACCGACGCAACCATCAGTCCGAGGATCGTGTAGAGCGCGAACGGCGTGATCTCCGCAAAGAAGAGATACATCTTGATGTCGGCGGTCTTGTTGTACGGACTGTTGATGAATGTCTCCAGGTCCATTACGGACATGGAAGCAATGGAATAAACGAAGAAGAAGAGCAGCAGATATTTTATGGAGCGGAGAGGATAATCCAGCCAGCGCCACACGGTGAAATTCCGTTTGAATATTTTTTGTCCGAGCATCCAAAGGGATTCGCTCAGTGTGCCGACGGGACACATCCAGCTGCAGAACGCTTTCTTCATCATCAGTCCGATAGCGATGAAGCTTACGAGAATGATCGTCCCAGCCGGATGAATGGTGTTAAGCGTGCCGGTGTAGAGCCAGTGCAGCATTCCCATTAACGCGCTGATGGGAAGGAATCCTTCCACTCCCGGCGGACGGGAGAAATATTGTTCTGAGCCGTTGGACATTCCCCATGTCATGAAGAAATGGAATTCGATACCGATCCAGATACAGAGAAGCACGAACGCGGCCTGCACGCTTGACCGGAAGAACTGTGAGTCGTTCTTCAGCCGTTCGAGTGTTCGTGTGAGGAACGGAAGGGAAGCATTTGTTTTGTATTTCCTGCGGCGCTGTTCGGGAATGATCTTTTTCACCGTCCGCATACGCGGAATATCAACAGAGGGATTTGTCTGATTATTTGATGTAAGCTCAACTGACGCGAGGGGAGGATTCATGTTATTGACTCATGAAGAGTAGTGCTGAAAATATTGATTTGGATGAACTGTAGGGACGGATCATTATCCGTCCCTACTCGTTCGTTCACGTATTACGCTTTGTAGCCTTCTTTTTTGATCTCTTTCGCCACGTCCAGAATGTTCTTCTTGCTCAATGCTGCGAAGAATCCTTCCTTGGTCGCTTTCCATTCGGTATGCATTGCGCATGGTGCGTTCGCATCGCAGGCGGTGTATCCAAGCACGCAGAGATTCATGATGTCGCTGCCGTCGATGGCGACGACGATATCCATCAGAACGATCTCTTCCGCAGGTTTTGCCAGCCAGAATCCGCCGGAAACACCTTTCATGGAGTGAAGCAGTCCTTTGTGGGAAAGCTTCTGGAAGATCTTTCCGAGGAAATGGAACGGGATGTTCAGATGTGACGAGATCTCTTTGATGGTCGTCATCTCGCCCTGTTTCTTTTGAGCAAGATAGATGATCGATTGCAGAGCGTACTCGCACTGTCTGCTGAAGAAGATTGACATATTACCCTCACATGTATGTTTGTAATGCTTTCATATAATTTGCGCGCTCGAACGAGGACGGATCCGCGACATTCTTGTGGCTCATGCTTCCGCGCATGTCGTTCATGGAGGTGTATTCATGTTCCACCATCCATTGTTGTACTTCGGTCAGCACTTCACGGATCTTTCTCGGTCCGTGACGCAGCAGAGCGGAGCACATCATCGTTACATCGGCACCGGCCATCACCAATTTGATCACATCTTCGCCCGTGTGGACTCCGGTGGTCGCGGCAAGGTCCGCCTTCACTTTATCGTGAAGGATGCCGATCCAGCGGAGCGGCAGACGGATGGAGTTGGAGGAGCTCAGCACTACACCCGGTTCAACGCTCAGTGTATCGAGATTGATGTCCGGCTGGTAGAAGCGGTTGAACAGCACCAGTCCGTTCACGCCGATCTTATCAAGACGCTGTGCAACATTGGAGAGCGATGTGAAGAACGGCGACAATTTCACGGCAACGGGGATCGTCACCTGATTGCGCACATCCTTCACGATGTCCAGATACGACTGTTCGATGTCGTCGCTGGTCATGTTCGGGTCTGTCGGGATGTAATAGACGTTCAGTTCCAGTGCGTCGGCACCGGCCTGCTGGATCAGTTTTGCATATTCCACCCAGCCGCCGTCGGTCACGCCGTTGATGCTGCCGATGATCGGGATACTGACGGATTCTTTCAGCTTGCGGATGTGGTTCAGATATTCATCCGGTCCGCTGTGGTATTCATGTGCTTCGGGGAAATACGATGTTGCTTCCGCGTAGCTTTCTGCGTGATACGTAAGATGATGATACATCTCTTTTGTTTCGTGCCGGATCTGTTCTTCGAAGATGGAGAAGAGCACCACGGCGGATGCGCCGTAATCTTCCATCAAACGAACGCTGCCGACCGTGCGGCTCATCGGTGAGGCTGACGGAACGATCGGGTTCTTGAGATTCAGTCCGAGATATTTTGTTGATAGGTCCATAGTAAGTAGTCTCCGTGTTTTGTCTAGATGCCACGCACTTCGAAAGTGCGTGGCATCTGAAGGAATTAATGTCCGTTAGTGGCTGCCTGCGGTACTGCAAAGTTCATTGCGGCAAGCTGTTCGTAGTATCTCCATTTTTTCATCACGTCTTCCTGTGCTTCGCGCAGGAGGCGTTTTGCTTTTTCGGGATCCATCTTCGTCAACATCTTGTAACGGATCTCGTTATAGGCGAACTCTTCGAACTTCACTTTCGGCGGTTTCGAATCCAATTGGAACGGATTCTTTCCTTCCTTCATGAGATCGGGATTGTAGCGGTAGAGCGGCCAGTAACCTGAATCCACAGCGAGTTTCTGTGCGTTCATTCCGAGACGCATGTTGATGCCGTGTGCGATACAGTGACTGTAGGCGATGATCAGGGACGGACCTTCGAATGCTTCCGCTTCCTGGATCGCTTTCACTGTCTGCAGATCGTTGGCGCCCATTGCGATCTGAGCCACATAGGTGTTGGCGTAGCTCATCGCGATCATGCCGAGATCTTTCTTTCCGCCCGGTTTTCCGCCTGCAGCGAATTTCGCCACAGCACCGCGCGGTGTTGCTTTGGACATCTGTCCGCCGGTGTTGGA
>JBMOHT010000141.1:0-10245 GCA_049317705.1 Bacteroidota bacterium
GCCGATACGCTACGAATGGTGGACCAGAATCTGAATGAGATAAAGACTGAACTGAATTACAATCTCGTCAGGACGGAGACGCTAAAAGAGAGATAATATGATTGCAAGATTACAAGATTACAAGATTACAAGATTTTAACTACTAGATTAGATAAGTAATTGTTCACTTTCATCAGAATTAGGATAATGACGCCTCATGGGTTATAATTTCAGCGAAATCGAAAAAAAGTGGCAGGACTATTGGGAAAAGAATCACACCTACAGAACAAGTGAGGATCCCTCAAAGAAAAAACTGTATGTTCTGGATATGTTCCCATATCCAAGCGGTGCCGGACTCCATGTCGGTCACCCGGAAGGATATACGGCGACGGATATCTTCACGCGGTTCCAACGATTCAACGGAGTGAATGTGCTCCATCCGATGGGATGGGATGCCTTCGGACTTCCTGCCGAACGGTATGCAATGAAGACGAATGTTCATCCGACCGTTACGACCACGGAGAATATCAATAATTTCCGCCGGCAGATCAAAATGCTCGGACTCAGTTACGACTGGGAACGGGAAGTAAATACGACCGATCCCGCCTATTACAAATGGACGCAATGGATCTTCCTGAAGATCTACAATTCCTGGTATGATCACCGCGCCAAGAAGGCCCGTCCTATCTCAGAACTGACTGCAGAGTTTGAACAATCCGGCTGTTCGAAGATCGACTGCTCCGTGTACGGAATGGAAAGCGACATCTGTTTCTCCGCTGATGGCTGGAAAGCAAAATCAGAACTTGAGCAGCAGAACATCCTGAAGAATTTCCGTCTCGCCTTTATCGCAGAGATCCCTGTTAACTGGTGCGAAGATCTTGGAACAGTTCTCGCGAATGAAGAAGTTGATGAGTGGGTGAGCAAAGGACACAAAGTGGAGCGCCGTCCGATGCGTCAGTGGATGATGCGTATTACCGCCTATTGCGAACGATTACTTGAAGATGCCGCGTCACTCGACTGGCCGGCTTCGACCGTTGAGATGCAGAAGAACTGGATCGGCCGTTCCGAAGGAGCCGAAGTGGATTTTTTTGTCGCGGAAAGTTCAGAGAAGATCCGGGTCTTTACGACCCGTCCCGACACGATCTTCGGAGCAACGTATATGGTCCTTGCTCCTGAACATCCAATGGTCGATTCTCTGACCAAGTCGGACAAGAAGGATGAAGTTGATGTGTACCGCAAACAGGCATCGCTCAAATCCGAGCTGGACCGCGGAATGGACAAGAACAAGAGCGGTGTCTTCACCGGAAGTTACGCGGTGAATCCCGCCAGCGGAAAACAGATCCCGATCTGGATCGCTGATTACGTTCTGATGGGCTACGGTTTCGGCGCTATTATGGCGGTGCCGGCGCATGATGAACGCGATTGGGATTTCGCGAAGAAATATGAACTGCCGATCATCGAAGTGGTGAACTCACCGCACGATGTGAACGAGACGGTCTATCTTGCGAAGGAAGAACCGTGCGTGAATTCATCGAACAGTGAAGTGGATATCAACGGACTCGTCTACGAAAAAGCATTCGAGAAGATCGTCGCATGGTTCGAGAAGAAAGGGATCGGCAGAAAGAAGATCAACTTTAAACTCCGTGACTGGCTCTTTTCCCGTCAGCGGTACTGGGGTGAACCGATCCCGATCATTCACTGGGATGACGGCACGATGAGCACGGTGAATGAGAATGAGCTTCCGCTCGTGTTGCCGAGTCTTGAAAAATTCCAGCCCAGCGGTACGACTGAATCACCGCTCGCACTTGCGAAGGATTGGGTGAAAGTAGTCGATCCGAAATCCGGAAAAAAAGGACGGCGGGAAACGAATACGATGCCGCAATGGGGCGGGAGCTGCTGGTATTATCTCCGCTATATCGATCCGAAGAACGATACCATCTTTTGCGATCTTGAGAAACAAAAATACTGGATGCCCGTGGACTTGTATGTCGGCGGTTCGGAACATGCTGTTCTTCATCTGATGTATGCGCGGTTCTGGCATAAGGTGCTGTTCGATCTTGGTTATGTGAGCACAGCGGAACCGTTCCTGAAACTTCGTCATCAAGGGATCATTCTCGGCGAGAATTCGAAAAAGATGTCCAAGTCCTTGGGGAATGTCGTCAATCCCGATGATGTAACGAAAGAATACGGCGCCGATGCACTTCGTCTGTTCGAGATGTTCATGGGTCCTCTCGAAGAGATGAAACCGTGGAGCACGAAAGGAGTCGAGGGTGTCTATCGATTCCTCAACCGTGTCTGGCGTTTGTATGTGACGGAAGAAGATACGCCGAACAGTCTGCTGGCGGACGTGGAGCCGACCGCGGATTTCCTGCGTGTTTTCCATCAGACAGTGAAGAAGGTCTCGGATGATATTCCGGCGCTTCGCTTCAACACAGCGATCTCGCAGATGATGATCTTCATCAACGAAGCGTACAAGCAGGAAAAACTCCCGAAAAAAGTGATGCAGGATTTCCTCATTATCCTTGCACCGTTCGCACCGCACGTTGCGGATGAATTATGGAACCGACTTGGGAATACCATTTCCATCTTTAGCGGTGCACAATGGGTGAAATATGATGAAGCGTTGACGGTGATGGATCAGGCGGAGATCGTCGTTCAGGTGAACGGCAAGATCCGAGCGAAGTTCAATGCACCGACCGATGCCGCTGAAGAAGTGTTGAAGACGATGGCGCACGAAGAGCCGAATGTGAAAGCGCATCTCGATGGTAAGCAGATCGTGAAGGAGATCGTTATTAAGAATAAGCTGGTGAATATTGTAGTGAAATAAGAATTATGAAATTGCAGAATTACAAAATTGCAAGATTGCAAAATTGCATGTCAGCAAATGTATTAGAATTACTAAGAACGATCAAAACATAATTGATAGTGTAATCTTGTAATGTTTCAATATTGAAATATTAAATTGTTTCCATGATTTCTGTAACTATCATAACTAAAAACGAAGAAGCGAACATCGAACGATGCCTAAAGAGCGTTCAATGGGCGAATGAGATAATTGTGGTGGATGCGGAGAGCACGGACAAGACAGTAGAGATAGCGCGCCGATTGAATGCGACCGTGATCGTGAAAAAGTGGGAAGGGTTCTCGATCCAAAAAGAATTCGCTATGCAGCAGACGAAGCATGAGTGGGTCTTTTCGATCGATGCGGATGAAGAGGTTACTCCGGAACTGCAGAATGAGATCCTGGAGACGATCAGCAAAAATGATGCTCTGAACGGATATGAGGTTCCGCGAAAGAGTTTTTTTCTTGGAAAATTCATCCGGTACGGCGGCTGGTATCCCGGATATCAGCGAAGACTTCTCAGGAAATCTAAATCGACGATGAATCACCGTCCGGTGCATGAAGGATTCCTGGTGGAGGGGAAGATCGGCATTTTCCGCTCGGACCTGAATCATTACACCTACAGTTCGCTCCATCAATATCTGGAGAAGATGAATGATTATTCTTCGCTGGATGTGATGAACAAACTGTCGAACGGACGGACCATCCGCTGGTATAATTTTATCATCAATCCGCTGTCGTTCTTTCTGCGCATGTTCGTCTCGCAAAAGGGGTATAAGGATGGATTCCACGGTTTTTTGATCGCATACTATTCAGCACTCCATTCGCTCACCATCTTTGCAAAGAGTTGGGAATATCAGACAGCACTACGAACAAATAGTTCAATACCGCCAGTGACGCCGGAAAGCATCGCTCATTTGAAAAGCATCTCATCATAATTTAGAGGCTATACCGCTCAGGCGGTACGAAACGTTCAATGAAAATATTCTTCCGTATCCTCGCGTATGTCCGTCCCTATTGGCGCACTCTTGCACTCTCCGTCGCGTGCACGTTCATGTTCTCCATCTTCAGCGGCGCATCCATCTATCTGACGATCCCGCTTCTGGAGACACTTTTCGATCAGACTCCGCAGGAGATCAACGCAACACAGACACCGCCGAAGAATCAACTGGTTCCGAATGAGATCGTCGGCGCTAAGCAGTATATCGAACATTCCGTCCGGGATTTTCTTTTTGCAGGAACAAAATCAGATGCTCTATTCAAGATCTGCGTGCTCATCTTCCTGGTCTTCATGATGAAGAATATCTTCGACTATGGGCAATCCTACCTGATGGCGAGAGTGGAGCAAAGTCTGATGCGGGACCTTCGAAATGCGCTGTATGAACATCTCCACAATCTTTCCCTTAGTTACTTCACCAATGAGCGGACGGGAAATCTCATCAGTCGCGTGACGAACGATGTGAACGTGGTGAACGGCGGAGTCTCTGCCAGTTTTGTTACAATGATCAAAGAACCGCTGCTTATCATCGTCTTTTTGACCATGGCATTCACCCTAAGCTGGAAACTGACGCTGCTCGCGTTCATCGTCTTCCCGCTGATCCTTCTGATCATCTCCGGTATCGGACTCCGTCTCCATAAACAGAGCGGCATCATGCAGGAGAAAATGGCGGATATCACTTCCGTCCTTCAGGAGACCATCTCGAACGTTAAAGTGGTAAAAGCATTCGCCATGGAAGAGTTCGAGAACAAGAAATTCCGAAAAGAGACACAGAGTTATTTCAAGACCATCCTGAAGATGACGCGCATCAGGAATCTTTCCTCGCCGACAACCGAATTGCTCTCGATCTTCGCCGGTGCCGTCATTATCTGGTACGGGGGTCAGCAGGTGCTCATCACCGGTGAGATGAAAGCGGCGGAATTCCTCGGCTTCCTCTTCGCAGTTTTTCAGATCATGCCGCCGGTGAAGGATCTCGCAAGTGTCAGCAACCGTCTGCAGGAATTCTCCGCGGCAGGAAGAAGGATATTCGAGATCCTTGATACAACACCGGCGATCCAGAATTCACCCGGTGCTGTGAGTATCAATGAGATCAAAGAATCCGTTGAGATGAAACATGTCACATTTGCCTATGCTTCTGAGAACGGCGAACAGCGTGTGGTATTGTCGGATATCAATCTTCGAGTCCGCAAAGGTGAACTGATCGCACTCGTAGGACCGAGCGGGAGCGGGAAAACGACGTTCGTTGATCTGCTGCCGAGGTTCTATGATCCGATCGGCGGCGGGATATTCATTGACGGTGTTGACATCCGAAATATCGACGTGAAGTCACTTCGGGAAAAGATCGGCATCGTGACCCAGGAGACGATCCTGTTCAATGACACGGTCCGAAATAATATCGCGTATGGACTCGAAACATGTCCCATCGAGAAGATCCGTGATGCTGCAAAAGCAGCTAATGCTCTCTCGTTCATCGATGCAATGCCGTTCGGATTCGAATCGATCATCGGGGACAGAGGGACGAAGCTCTCCGGCGGTCAGCGTCAGCGTTTGTCGATCGCCCGCGCCCTACTGAAAAATCCGCCCATTATGATCTTCGATGAGGCGACGTCGGCGCTGGATTCCGAGAGTGAGATCCTCGTTCAGGAAGCGATGGAACGGCTGATGCAGAACAGAACATCATTCGTTATCGCCCACAGACTTTCCACCATTCGCAATGCGGACAGGATAATCGTGCTGGAACAAGGAAAGATCGTGCAGGAGGGACGGCATGTTGAACTCTTGAAACAAAAGAACGGACTCTATAAAAAACTTCACGACATGCAGTTCGCGCATCAATGATGACGACCGAATCCATAAAAACATATCTCTATTGGTTCCTCGTCCTTGAGGTATGCCTTATCTCCATCTCTATCGCCGCCGCTTCGATGCTGCTGGCGCTGGTCATTGTTGCACTGCTCATCATCCTCAGCAAAGAACGGAAGTGGACATCCGCCGGAAAATGGATCGATTACGCATTCCTCGCCTATTGTGCGATAGAGTTCATCACTGCATTCAATTCCAATCAACCGTTCGATGCATTGAAGAATTCCAAGAGACTGCTGTTGATCGCATTGGTGTATGGAGTGATCATTTCTTTCACTACGAAAGAGAGGATCCGAAAAGCAGTGATGCTCCTTTCCGGCTCTGTGGCACTGCTATCTGTCGCTGAGATCATTTTTTATTTCTATGAAGGAATCGCCCGGCTCTACGTCTTTCAGCATTACATGACCACGGGCGGATTGAAAATGATCATCTCGTTGTTATTGATCCCATTCATTTTGAGTCCGGACACTTCGAAGCGCGAACGGATCTACTCGTTCATCGTGCTCATCCCGACACTGACAGCGCTGATCCTGACCAACACAAGAAGTGCGTGGCTTGGTCTCGTAGTAGGAGTGATCGTCATCAGCATGCTCTATTATAAACGGTTGTTCCTTATTCTTGCTGCGGTGATCGTCTTGTTCTTAACGTTCGGACCGCAGCAACAGGTGGACAGGGCAAAAAGTATCATTGATTTCACAAACTCAACGAACATCGGAAGATTGAACATGTGGTCCACTGGTTTGCAGATGTGGCAGGACCGTCCGACCCTTGGATTTGGTGATATCGATCTCTATCACACGTATCTTACCTATAGAACACCGACCGGTGATGAACCGGCAGGACATCTTCATAACATCTATGTGCATTTGCTTGTGACCATCGGCGCAGCAGGTCTGCTCGTCGTTTTAACGATGTTTTCAGTGATCCTGCAGAATGAATATGAAGTGGTGAAGCAATATTCCCATGATGCGTTCATCAGGAATATTGCACTCGGTTCGATCGCAGTCTTCACCGGATTCATGGTGAACGGTATCTTCGAATGGAATTTCGGCGACCATGAGATCATGGTCTTTGTCTGGTTCACGGTCGGTCTTTGTATCGCAGCACGAAATTCAGGGACGGCAGAGGTATGAAACTGAATTGTTCCGTTGTTGTCATCACAAAGAATGAAGCACACAATATCGATGAATGTCTTTCGAGTGTTGCATTCTGTGACGATATCATCGTCGTTGATGCAGAAAGTGCGGATGCAACAGTGGAGATCGCAAAGAAGCATACTTCCAATGTGTTTGTCCGACGCTGGGAGGGATTCTCCTCGGCAAAACAATTCGGTGTGCAGAAGACAAAGCATCAATGGATACTTTGGCTGGATGCGGATGAGCGGGTAATGCCGGAACTTGCGAACGAAATGAAGCAACTTCTTTTACACGAACCGAATGAAGCCGCGTACACTGTCGCTCGCAGAGCGTATTTTCTGGGACGATGGATCAAGCACTCAGGCTGGTATCCGGGAAGAGTAGCACGGTTGTTCCATAAAGAACGGGCTGTGTTCAACGATGCAGCAGTACATGAGGGACTTCAGGTAAACGGGACGATCGGTGCTTTGAAGAATGATCTGCTGCATTTTACTGACCCGAACATCTATCATTATTGGGCAAAGTTCAACCGCTATACGACGCTCGCTTCCGGCGAATTGAAACGTAAAGGACGAATATTCTCACTCTCGGATATTATCATTCGTCCCTGGTGGCTGTTCATGAAGATGTATTTTATCCGGCTTGGTTTTCTGGACGGAGTGCAGGGATTACTGCTGGCACTTTTTTCGTCGGCATACGTCTTTACAAAATATGCCAAATTGTGGGAACAGACTTCCGATAGCAACACAACAAAATGAATCGTTCGCTAATCCCCAAAGGGGCAGGTCGCAAAGGCGCAAAGGGATAAAGTCATAAAGTAATTGTGTTTGATTACATATCAAGAGAACACGGAATGAATTGTTTGAAATTATTTCGAAAGAATTGAAATGGAATTATCATGAATCCGAATGAAAAACAACAGATGCTGTTCGTTCAACTGATCTCGTCGCTGCATGGAGCCGCGTTGATGCAGATGGGAAAGATGAAAAATCCGCAGACGGGTAATATGGAACGGAACATTGAACAGGCCGAACTGACGATCGAAATGCTCGATATGCTGAAGGAACGGACGAAGAACAATCTTACATCCGAAGAGGAGAAATTCTTCTCCACCGTCATCAACGAAGTGAAACTGAACTACGTGGACGAAAAAGCGAAAGAATCAAAATGAGGATCGGTGTCTTCGGCAACAATTCCAAGGATTCCGTTGCACAGGCGGTGAACACGCTCCTGTCCATAGGAAAGAATTATCCATTGCAATTCTTTCTGCATAATGATCTGAAAGAAAGTCTGAAGGACAATTATCCCGAGACATCAGCCCAACAACAATATTGTTCGTCGGATGCACTCGTGGAAACAAGCGATATTATCATCACATTCGGCGGGGATGGGACGATCCTTTCCGCTGCACGACTGGTCGGCAGTTCACATGTGCCGATCCTCGGTGTGAATCTCGGCAAACTTGGATTCATGGCGGAAGTGTCGCTGGATGAACTTGAATTGTTCGTGAATGATATCGTCCAGGGGAAGTTCGTCACAGAAGAACGGATGCTGCTGAAGACAACGGTAGAGAAGAACGAGACTGAATTCTACGCATTGAATGACATTGTGATCGACAACGGAAGTTCATCGCGTTTGATCAATGTTTCAGTGTATGTGGACAATGATTATCTCGTCAGTTTCTCCGGAGACGGCATCATCCTCGCAACGCCGACCGGATCCACCGCATATTCACTGGCGGCAGGCGGACCGATCGTCGGTCCGGCAACGGGTGTGATCGTGATCCAGCCGATCTCTCCGCATTCGCTTTCTGCTCGGACGGTGATCGTCCCTGACTCAAGCAATATCAGGATAGTGGTTGAGCATCATTCCAATGAAGCACGGGTAACAGCGGACGGGCAATTAGTAAAGACCTTTGCACCACCTATGAACATCAATATCAGCAAGGCGGACCACACAATTCGCCTGATCAAACGAAAGGACCGAAGTTATTACGATGTACTCAGAGCAAAACTTTTCTGGGGTAGTGATATCCGTTCGGTGAAAGGGAAATAATATGAAGATCAGTTTTGCTGTCATCATTCTTTCGGTCTTGTTGTTCGCCGGCTGTGCCGCTCCTACATACACCGTGGAAATGGATCCGTCCGGCACGAAGATGCTGAAAGGATATTTCCAACGCACTGATATTGAACATGATACACTCTTTACATGGTTCAAATCGAATTATGACAGTTATGCAATTGATTCCGCCTCCATTGAAGAACTGAAACCGCTGATGAGGGATGTGCATTTCCTTGTCGTGCTGGGAACGTGGTGCGGTGATTCAAAACGGGAGTTCCCGCATACCACGAAGATCATGGATGCTGCCGGAATATCGGGCAATGATATCCGTTATTTTGGGGTTGATCACTCAAAGAAAAGCACCGACGGAACAACAGAGAAATACAATATCATGCGGGTACCGACGTTGATCGTGTTCAAAGGCGAGGAAGAGGTTGGAAGGATCGTTGAGCATCCGAGAGAGACACAGGAGAAGGATCTGTTGAGGATATTGCGAAAGTAATTTCAAGCGCAGCAGGTCCTAAAATAGCCACGAAGACACTAAGACAAAAAATCCCACAAAAGTGAAGAGAATTTCTTTTGCGGGATTTTCTGTTTTTAAGATCGCTTAACTTCGGAAGAGCAATTACATGGACGGAGCAACGCTCCGTCCTACAAATCATCAAGTTATATTTATCGGATCGTATCCGTGGCGCCTTCCATGATCCACGTTTTGAATCCCTTTACCTGATTACTGTTCAGCGGCCGGTGCCATTGTGAAGAGATAAGCCGTCCGTCAATATACCAGATCAGTCTGCTCTTCACCGTATCCTTCACCAGAACTACATCAAAGAACCGCTGTTTCAATCCGATATAATCCGACAGATCAAGATTGCTTGCCTTTGCCTTCACATCATGGCAATCACTGACGGCACAGCCGATATTGAAGAGCGGCTGGATCGTCCTGTTATAACTGACCTTGGACGCAGGGAAGACGATATCATCGATCTTGCTGACGGTCTCCGTCGTAGTATCTTTGCAGTTCGACAGAAGAACGATTGATCCGATGAATAATATGAAAAGGAAATTCTTCATTGTGAATTATTCTTCCGCTTCCTTCAACCGGCCTTCAAGCTGGGAATTGATCACTTTCTGTTTACGGACGGCATCGATCAGCACTTCTCGGTCAGTGACCGGTGTCTGTTTGATATCGGCAGGCGGTATCGTTACGCCGAAATATTTCAATGTCTGTGCAACGACAAAGTTATTGGTGACGATGGAATATTTCTTTGTATCAACAACGAGCGCATTATTCACTTTCAGATTGTGCAGGATCCGTTCGCCGTTCACCGTGCGGTAGACCGCTTTGATACCGGAGAACTGCATCG
>JBMOHT010000142.1:0-9990 GCA_049317705.1 Bacteroidota bacterium
ATCATACGAACCAATGGCGAGACACGGGTATGATTTTTTAAAGCGGTTCATGTGGGACGAAGAACACGGCGGTTTCTTCCAGATCCGCAGCCGCGAAGGGGCGCTCTCGATGTTCCGCGGATGGAGGAATGAGAAACGGACCTACGGCAATGCTTTCGGTCTATATGCACTTGCTGCACTCTACAAACAAACGAATGATCCAGATGTGCTGGAATTTGCCAAACGTTCGTACCGGTGGATCGAAGAGCACGCGTTCGATCCCGAACATAAAGGATATTTTCAGTTCTTCACCGAAGATTCGCAGCGGTTCGACCTTTCGAGTCCTTACAAGACCATCGCAGCGGACGGGAATGAATTGGGATATAAAGACCAGAACTCTTCCATCCATCTTCTTGAAGCGTATACGGAACTGTTCCACGTCTGGAGCGATCAGCATCTCCGGCAACAATTGAACGGCATCCTCACGCTCATCCGGGATACGATGGTACACGAGAAAGGATATCTTCAGTTATTCTTTCATCCGGACTGGACTCCCGTCTCATTCCGCGATTCGTCCGAAGAGGAACGGAAGAAGAATTACGGATTGGACCATGTATCGTTCGGTCACGATTACGAAACGGCATTTCTCATGCTCGAAGCATCACATGCACTCGGAATTGAACATGATGTCCGGACTCTGACCATCGCAAAACGGATGATGGACCACGCTCTCCAATACGGATTCGACGAACAGACAGGCGGATTCTACGACGGCGGATATTACTTCAAAGATTCTGACACTTGTTCCATCATCAACGATCATAAGAATTGGTGGGCGCAGGCAGAAGGATTGAATGCACTTCTCCTCTTCTCCGCCATCTTCCCTGAAGAAGAACGGTATAGAAAATATTTTGACCGTCAATGGAACTACGTACAGGAATACATTCTTGATCACGAGAACGGCGACTGGTTCGAAGGGGGCATCGACAAAGAACCGCATTTCAAGACGGGACCGAAGAGTCATTTGTGGAAATGCACCTATCACACCGGCAGAGCGCTGATGAACTGCATCACACTCCTGACGCCGGATGCGGATATTGCAATCGATTCAAAACTTGCTGAACGAAAAAAAGAAATGAACGAATTCATCCGCCATTGGTCCGACACTGCGTCCCGTCTCCGGACGTAGAACAGTGAACTTCTGAACTCAAAGGTCCATCATGCAGAACAAGCGAACACTCTCCGGCTGTTCCTCTCTTTTCATTCTTCTTTTGATCCATACGTACACACCTATGAATGCACAGACATATCTCGACCCTAACGCACCCATTGAACAGCGCGTGAACGATCTCCTTTCTAAAATGACTACGGATGAAAAGATCGGCCAGATGATGCAGCCGGATATTTCAGCCGTGAACGGAAAACTGAACGACATTCCTCTGTACGGATTCGGTTCCATCCTCAGCGGAGGCGATTCCGATCCGGGCACCGGGAGTTCCGCACTGAATTACCGCGCACTGCACGATACGCTGCAGAAGTATTCTCTCCAGTCCCGCTTGAAGATTCCGATGATCTACGGCATCGATGCTGTTCACGGCCACAGTAATGTCGTCGGCGCGACCATCTTCCCCCACAATATCGGTTTGGGATGCACGCGCGATTCCGCACTGATCGAGAAAGCGGCGCGGGTGACGGCGGTCGAAATGTCCGCCACCGGCATCCGCTGGAATTTTGCACCGATGATCGGCGTCCCTCAGGACGAACGGTGGGGACGGTTCTATGAAGGTTTCGGCGAGACTCCTGAACTGGCACAGCTCGGCGCTGTTCAGGTGAAAGGACTCCAGCTCGATTCCCTGTCGGACAGCACCAGCGTTCTTGCCTGCGCGAAACACTTTCTCGGGGACGGCGGAACACAGAACGGGGTCGACCAGGGAAATACGATCGCCGATGAAGCGACCATCCGGAAGATCCATCTTCCCGCTTATCTCACTGCGCTGAAGTATCAGACCGGCAGCATCATGGTGTCGTTCAGCAGCATCAACGGATTGAAGATGCATGGAAGCAAACACTGGCTCACCGATGTGCTCAAGACTGAGTTAGGATTCAAAGGATTCCTTGTTTCTGACTGGGGCGGAGTCGATCAGCTTGGCGCAGATTACACCAATGCTGTTGAGATGAGCATCAATGCCGGAATGGATATGGTCATGCTTCCGCTTCGGTACAACGATTTTCTGAATTCAATGCGGTCATTGATCACGAACGGAAAGATCCCGATGTCCAGGATCGATGATGCTGTCCGGCGCATCCTCACCGTAAAATTCCGAATGAGCCTGTTTGAACGTCCGTATTCCGATCCGTCGCTCATTGCAAAGGTCGGTTCGCAGGAACACCGCGACGTTGCCCGCCAATGCGTGCGCGAATCGATGGTGCTTCTAAAACGAAAGGACGGCGTCCTTCCGCTTCCCAAAAAGAATGCACGGATCATTGTCGCAGGAAGTCACGCGGATGATATCGGTTATCAATGCGGCGGGTGGACCATTTCCTGGCAGGGGAAAAAAGGAAATATCACCACTGGCACGACCATTTTGAACGGGATGAAAAAGATCGCTCCCGAGGCGCAGATCGACTATTCCGAAACAGGAACATTCGTCAATACAAAAGCAGATTATGCTGTGGCAGTTATCGGAGAGACTCCTTATGCTGAAGGAAAAGGCGATAAGAATGATCTTTCCATTCCCTCTGCCGATGTCGCGTTGATCAAAAAATTGAAGAGCTACGGGTGTCCTGTTGTTGTCATTCTGGTGAGCGGCAGACCGATGATCCTGGAGAAGATCCTGCATTATTCCGACGCTGTCATCGCCGCATGGCTGCCGGGGACCGAAGGTGACGGGATCGCTGAGGTGATCTTCGGTGACCACGCACCGAAAGGACTGCTCTCACACTCCTGGCCGAAGCGAATGGACCAGATACCGATCACGGTCGGCGATGCGAACTACGATCCGTTGTATCCATTCGGATTCGGGATCACATCATGGAATGACCCTGCGCAGGGAACACCTCCGACACTTCTCTCCGGCATCATCACCGAGGACGGGAAGCACATCGAACTGACCTTCAACAAATCGATGAAGGATCCGTCGGTACTGTCACCGAATTTTACAATACGGAAGAATAATTCTTCTGTCCACGCGGTCTCGGTTGCGCTGAAAGCAGGAGACACCACGACGATTCTGCTGACGCTCGACAGCACGTTCACCAACAACGATGCAGGGACGATCGCGTATCTTTCCGGGAATCTTCAGGCAAAGGACGGCGGACAATTACAGCCGTTCGACACGTTCCGATTGACGAATTGGTTCCGTCCTGCGGCGGTCGCGATCCCCGCAAAGCTCGAAGCGGAGAACTTCAGCGATATGTCCGGCATTGAAACCGAAGCAACTACCGATTCGTCCGGCGGAAAGAATCTTACCTCCATCGATAATGGCGATTGGATGGAATATTCCATCACCGTGCCGACCCTTGCGTATTATACGATGTCGTTCAGAATTTCAAGTCTTAGTGTTGCCGGCAATATTTCAGTCCTGCTCAACGGCGTCACCAAGGTTTCCCGTTCACTGCCGGTGACAGGAAACTGGAATACCTGGAGCACGGTAAAACAAACGGTCCCGCTCCCGGCGGGTGAAGCAAAACTGACCGTGGTGTGCAACACCGGAGGATTCAAACTGAATTGGATCTCGTTCGAATCGGTGACAGCTGTACAAAAGAATGAGATCGCTACACCAACATTCTCATTGGAACAGAACTATCCAAATCCGTTCAATCCCTCTACCACTATAGAATATTCTATTCCTGAACACCTTCCAGGTTTTAAAAACCTGGAAGGTGTTGCCGTCACCATCACACTGTATGATGTCTCAGGGAAGGAGATCGAAATATTGGTGAACGAAGTGAAGAAAGCAGGCACATATTCCGTCCGGTGGGATGCTTCGCGGTTCTCAAGCGGAACCTATTTTGTGGGAATGACTGCGGGGGGTTTTACCTCAAGCAAAAAAATGGTACTGACTAAATAGTGCCATCGATCGGATGTTTCCACGACAAGTAATTAAAGAGTCTTTATAATGGCAATTCTTTAAACAATAAATGCTCCGCCCTCATAAATCCACTAAATGAGAACGGAGCATTGTTATTGAAGCGATTGGAGCTATTATTTTTTCTTTTTCAGTAACTGCAGATTCTTTGTGATCATCGCATCCCTCACCCGCACACTTTCCGCACTTCGCAGCCCGTCCGGCGGTGTGTTCAGAACGTAATCAAGAAGTTTGTCCACGGATGATGTTGCGACATGCAAACGCGTGTCGGATGATGCATAATAGATGAAGACATCACCGTTCTTCCGTTTCACCCATCCGTTGCTGAACGTTACGTTGGAAACATCCCCCACTCTTTCTTCTCCCTCAGGCGCGATGAAATGTCCTGCCGGTTTTGCAATGATCCTGTTCGGTTCTTTCAGATCGGTGAGGAACAGATACAGCACATACCGTAATCCTGCCGCCGTGTTCCGCACGCCGTGCGCAAGTTGGAGCCATCCTTTGTCCGTTTTGATCGGTGCCGGTCCGAGACCGTTCTTCACTTCCGTGATCGTGTGATAGAGACGTTCATCGACTACCGTTTCTTCCATGACCGATGCGCGTTCCATAGAATCGGTCAATCCCCAGCCGATACCGCCGCCGGAACCGGTCGTGATAAATCCGTCCTGAGGACGGGTATACAGTGCATATTTTCCGTTGATGAATTCCGGATGCAGCACAACATTCCTCTGCTGCGGCGATTTGGTCTTCAGATCCGGCAGCCGTTCCCATGTGATAAAATCCTTCGTCCGTGCGATACCGCATTGAGCGATCGCGGAGGTCAAATCGAATTTTGCTGCGGACGGGTCCTTGCGTTCGGTGCAGAACAATCCGTAACACCAGCCATCCTCATGTTTCACAACACGAAGGTCATATACATTTGTATCCGGATCCGAAGTCTCAGGCATAGTGATGGGATGGTCCCAGAAGCGGAAATTATCGATGCCGTTCTTCGATTCCGCCACGGCAAAGAACGATTTCCGGTCCACACCTTCTACGCGGACGAACAGAAGGATCTTTCCGTTATGTTCTATCGCACCGGCATTGAACGCGGCATTAACACCTATCCTCTCCATCAGGAACGGATTCGTCCGCTGATCGAGATCGTAACGCCAGATGATCGGAGTATGACGGGCAGTGATGATCGGATGTTCGTACCGGTCATAGATCCCGTTGCCGTATTTTGCTTTTGAGTTCTTCCGCTTCAGGAACTGTTCGTGTTCGCGGATGATCTTCTTGAGTCTTGACGAGAATTCCTGTTTTGTCATTTGCCGTTCCCCGCAACCGCTAACGGTTTCACCGAATCATTTTCATTATTATCCAAAACGATCACCGAAGGTTTCTTTTCAACATACATGCTTTCCGTTGATGCTTCATCCAGTTTGTTCCACCAGAAGAATTTCAAGGAGAGTGATGTGACGGCCAGGACGGCAATAGAAATGAGCATCTTCTCCGTTTCATGGATGACGAGATAGATCGGTGTGGTCACCAGTGATATCTGCCAGATCACGCCGACCACAACATTGAACATATCCTGCTTGAAGCGTCTATTCGGCTGGAATGCAGGATATTGTTTCTGCACTTTTTCAAGGATTGGTTTCCAGAAGCCCCACGGCCTTACCGTCATATAGAACTTGATCAGCACCTCATCATCCTCCGGTTCCGTCGTGAGACTGCCGATGATGCATCCCGCAAGCGAGATGAGAAGCAATACCGGGAACGCATAGAGCGCGGTCAATGTCGGGAAGAGAATCGGCAATAGCAGTGCTGCAATGATGCCCGCCATCATTCCCCAGAAGTATCCGTATCCGTTCAGCTTCCACCAGTACCATTTGAGCATGTTCGACGCAGTGTAGCCGCCGTAGAGTGCGCTGACGATCCAGAGTGTGATGTGATTGATACTGTCTACCAGGAATCCGAAGACGAATCCGAGCAGGACGAATGAGAATGTGACCATATAGCTGATGCGGACATATTTCTTCGGATCGGCATTCGGATTGATGAACCGTTTGTAGATATCGTTCACCACATACGCCGGCGCCGCATTGATCGTTGCTGCATAATTGGACATGAATGCAGCAAGGAGTCCTGCAAGGATCAGTCCGATCCATCCGCTGGGAATAAGATTCTTGAGAGTGAACGGCAGAACAGTTTCCATATCGAAATTGCTGTTGATCGTCGTCAGTTCGTGACTGAAATAGACGAGCGCGAGCACCGTCAATCCCGTGATCATCATATACCGCGGAACATAGAGCACGATGGACACCAGCCAGTTCATCTTCGCCGCTTCTTTCGGCGAGCGTGTAGCAAGCACACGCTGCATATCGTAGTTCGGTGCGGGACCTGCAGCGCTCTGCAGCACACCTTTGAACAGCATCAGAATGAAGAAGATGCCGAACATTCCGTATCCGTCCTTCTCGATCTGTTTGTTCACCGAATCGATGACTCCCGTCCAATCAAGTCCAAGACTCCAGCCAAAAGTGATATCCGTCCACCCCTGCGGAACGACTTTCGCCAGCATCTCAGCTGAGACCGAATTCATAGCGATGATGCCGACGGCGATGGATGCGATCGTCAGCACCATGAACTGCATCACCTCGGTGATGACAACACTGAACATCCCTCCTTTGATCGCATAGAGTGCGGTAAGACTCATCAGGATCATTGCATAGGTATCGGGAGAAAGGTCCCACGGCAGGAAGATCGCGGCGAACTTACCGATCCCTTTAAAACTATACGCAAGGAAACCGACAACGCTGATGAGCGCGAACGCAACGACGCTGATGTGTGAGAGCATCGCTCCGCGTCCTGTGCCGAATCTCGTCTCGATCCATTGCGCACCGGTCATCACATTCGAACGACGGAGCCAGATGGAAAGGAATACGAACAAGAAGACCTGATTGAATGTCGGCCAGAGCCACGGCAGCCAAACACTTTTGAGTCCATACACGAACAGCACATATACCAGCCACATGGTACCGGACACGTCAAACATTCCGGAAGCATCGGAGATACCAAGCATCCACCACGGCATCTTGTTTCCGCCGAGGAAATACGAGTTGATATCCTTTGCTCCTTTCCGCGACACCCAGATTCCTATTCCAACCACCAGAACGAAGTAGGCGATGACAATGATCAGATCAATCAAATGAAGTTGCATATTGAATTCTCAGTATAATTGCGTTTCAGGATTTTCCATTCATTCTTGCATAAATGATGCCATCCTCAAAATGGTCATTTTTTCATTTTTTTATCGCTTCTTTCTGTATGCTAAGGACTATTTTTATCAATATGATAACCGTTTATAGATTTAATAATACCACTGTGAATGCAGGGCGAAATACAGTGCGATTCTGTCTATAACAGGGAAGAATTTAAGGCATCATATTTGCGATGAGGTAAGTTGAATTATCATCGAAACGGACGGTCCTTATCAAAACTTTTACGAACATCGCTTTCCCGGTTTTATTTCTCCTGCTCTTCACCAATATTTTCACTGCGGAAGCACAGCCGAGAGTGAACTTTCACCAGCGGGAGATCTTCCTGAGCGGATCGAATGTCGCATGGGTTAATTTCGCACGGGATGTCGGTCCGGACGCGACCAATCTTGCTGCATTCCGAGCCATCTTCGATTCCATACATGCGCACAACGGTAATGTCATGCGTCTCTGGCTTCATACTACGGGAGCGAGCAGTCCGGCATTCAACGGCAGCGGTATGGTGACCGGACCGGGGACCAACACAATCGCCGACATCAAAGCGATCCTTGACCTGGCGTGGGAACGGAAGATCGGATTGATGCTCTGCCTCTGGTCTTTCGATATGCTGCGCATCTCGAACGGTACGGGGATCACCGATAGAGCGAAGTTGATGCTGAACGATACCGCCTATACGAACGCTTACATCCGCACCGCACTGATTCCGATCGTCACCGCACTGAAAGGACATCCCGGGATCCAATCCTGGGAGATCTTCAACGAGCCGGAAGGAATGAGCAACGAATTCGGATGGAGTTTCAATCATCATGTCCCAATGTACAGCATTCAGCGCTTTGTGAATCTCACCACCGGCGCCATCCATCGCGCGGACCCGAGTATTACCGTGACGAACGGTTCGTGGAGTTTCATGGCGCAGACCGATGTCCCGACCGTTCAGAGGGACCTGAATATTGTCCGGAGCAAGATCCGTAAAGAATTCAAACTGCATTACGGCAGCGACATCGATATGGATTCTCTCATCGCAAAAGTTTCGGCGGTGCAGAATATCAACTATTACCGGGATGACCGGCTGATCGCTGCCGGCGGGGACACACTCGGCACGCTCGACTTTTATTGCGTCCACTATTATGACTGGGCAGGCACATCCATTTCGCCATTCCACTATCCGTATTCATATTGGAATCTTGATAAACCGCTGGTGGTCGCCGAATTTTATCTGAATGACACATTCGGAAAACCGTACAAAGATCTGTATTCAATCCTTTATTCCACGGGATATGCCGGTGCAATGTCCTGGTCCTGGACCGATCAGGCAGTGAATGCAGTTCAGCAACGAAGAACGAAAGAAGTGATGGACACTCTCTTCTTCCAATATCCGTGGGACCTCGATGTCGATCCTGTCACCGGAACGATCTATTCGTTCACCGCTTCAAAACGTCTTGTGGAAGAGGATGATTCTGTTGTGCTGCAATGGAAATCATCCAAAGGGACACTGCTGACGCTCAACGGAGAATCCGTCAACTATTTCGGTTCACGCACACTTGCTCCGAAAATGACCACAACATATGTTCTCCGCTCGACCGGTGTGAAGCCGGAATCATCATTGGTGATGATCTCCGTCCACCCTGCCGGTACTATCGTCTCGTTCACGGCATCACCATTGATGATCGCAGCCGGAGAGAGTTCAATACTCCGTTGGAATACCGCCAAGGGATCCATGACATTCCTGAACGGGAAAGCGGTGAAGAACGATGATTCATTATCTGTGACTCCTGCTGTCAATACCACATACACTCTCATTGCAACCGGGACCGTGATCGATACGGAAAAGGTTACCGTGTTGATCGCATCAGAGGACCAGATCAACAGAGCGTTGAAGAAAAGTCTTACCGTCAGTTCCAACGATCAGTCCGATATCACTTCATTACCCGGGAACATTGTCGACGGGAATCTTCTTTCCCGATGGACGAGCGATGTGTTCGAAGCGCAGAATATCGTGCTCGATCTCGGGTCGATCCTGAATATCAAGAAGATCGTCCTTCGATGGACTTCCAATTATGCCAAAATATACCGCATCGCTTATTCAACCGACAATCAGAACTGGTCCCTCGCAAAAGCACAATCATCAGGCGGCGGAGGAACTGAGACACACGAAGGTTTTAATCTCGCCGGTCAATATGTGAAGATCCTGCTGGATAAAACTGCGGTGGGCGGACGATACGGATTGTATGAACTTGAAGTCTACGGAAGTTCCGGTCCTGCCGCAATTGCGGAAGAACTCATGGAACTTTCACCCCGTGATTTTGCGCTCTTCCAGAATTTCCCGAATCCGTTCAATCCTTCAACGGTGATCGGATACCGGATTCCTGCCGACGGGAATGTTGAATTGACTGTGTTCGACATGCTTGGGAAAGAAGTAGCGAGACTTGTTGACCGGCATCAGAATGCGGGGACATACACCGTCCGGTTCGACGGTGCAGACAAAAGCGGCGGAGTCTATCTCTTCCGTCTGAAATCGGGCGGACGTTCGGAGATCCGAAAAATGGTCCTGATGAAATAATTTTCCCCATTTTCTGAAGAAATCTTTCGGAAAAGCGGCTTGAGTATCTTTGTCATGCCCGTCCCAAAGGGATCCCGTTGGGAAATGTTTCTATCGGGCATCCACA
>JBMOHT010000143.1:0-9963 GCA_049317705.1 Bacteroidota bacterium
ATTTAACACCCGGAAAAAAATAGCAACACTTAATGACCTTTATGCCCGGAATGACGTGAATTTAGCGTCGCTGTGAAGTTTCCAGTACCATAATTCGTATTTATTGGACGAGTTTCTGAAACCGTTTATTGCTCTTCAGTGGCCGCCACACCGGATCGAGTTTCAGATATGCCGGAGAGAGTTCCGACGGGATCGTGAGCAGACGTTCGATCAGTTCAAGCGCTTTTTCCTGTTCACCGACCGTTGTGTAGATCTCCGCCATTTCGATCATTCGACCGGAACCACGCCACGCTTCCTTCTCCACCGGCAGCAATTCCATACCGCGCAAACCGTTTTGTACCGCCTTCTCCTTATTACCGAGTCCTGCATACGCTATACCGAGAGCACTGTAAAGACGTTCATCGTCACCGGTCTTCTGGAGTTTCTTCTCAAGAAAGATGACGGAACTGTCAAAATATTTTTTGGCCAGCGGGTGATTCCCATGATACACTTCCAACTTCGCACGGAGCAGAACCGTCGGAGAGAAATAGAATTGCGTATTTTCCAATGCATCGGTATTCGATGTTGACAATGCATTGACTGCTGCGTCGTACTTTCCGTCCGCCTGTTCGATTAGGAAATTCATATAGTCAATGGAGAATTCCGTCTCTTCGATCTTGCCGAGACGGCGGGCCTCTGCAAGGAGCGTTCGCGCCAACTGCAGATCACCTTTCCACAGAAGGATATTCTTGATCTTATCCCAATAGGTCACCGTCATATCAGGAGCGAGTTCCAGCGAACGGTCATGATATGAATCCGCTTCCTCATAACTCCTCTGCAGTGTGAGCGTTTCGCCTAATTGACGGAGAACGTCCGATGCGCGGGGATTCGCTTCGACGGACTGTTTGAACGCGTCGATGGAACCTTGAATGTCACCCTGACGCCGTTTCACCGCCGCAATACCGTAATACACCTGCGAATTATTCGGACGGTATTTCAATGCAAGATCGAATTCCCTCAATGCGCTCACATAATCCAGCTTGGTGTGATAATGGAACCACCCCAATGCTTCGTGGGCTTCCGACAATTCGGGCGAAAGTGAGACCGCTTTCTCCGCCGCCTGACGGGACATTTCAATGCGGTTCAGCGTACGGTCATAGAAGAACCAATAGAAACTCGCATGCGCTTTTCCAAGACGAGCGTACGCGGCAGCGAAGTTCGGATCGAGACGGACCGCCTTCTCGAACAGACGGATGGCGATCTCCTGATCGGACTTGCCGATGCTTCTGTCCGCATATTCCATCGCTTGAAGATAAATGTCATATGCTTCGGAATTCTCGGTCAATGCCGATGACAACGAGCGTTCTTCCGTCTTTGCCAATGCCACATTCATCGCCCCGGCAACACGGCTCGCAATGTCGGATTGTAATTTGAATGCGCTGGAGAGGACGGATTCGATGGATTCGGACCAGGCCTGCGTCTCATCCTCAACTCGGATGAGCGTAGGATTCACACGGACATTCGTCTTCCCGTCGACTGTTTCCCATCGGACCGTTCCCTGCAGGATATAATTCACGCCGAGTTCTTCGCCGATCTGCTTCAGTGTTTTGGTCGTCTTCTTATATTGAACGGCGCTCGAACGGGCGATCACTTTCAATCCGGAGAGACCGGACAGACGGCTCGTCACTTCATCCGTCATCCCGTCCACAAAATAATTCTTGTCGTCCGGTCCGAGATTCTCGAACGGAAGGACCACGATCACTTTCTTCTCGTCCCGACTGAATAAGGAACGGAGGGAATCCTTGAAGAAGAATCCCCCAAGCAGAAGCACCATCACCAAAACTGTCAGTATCATTGATTGCCGCGAGACCATCACATGCTTCGCCGGCGCGGTTGATTGCTTCTTGATATCCGATGGACGCTGGAATTCTTTTGTACGGACAACACGTGTTGATTCTTTCTTCAGCCGGCGGAGGTCCACAATGATCTCGGATATCGATTGATACCGGTCCTCGGGATCCTTCTCGAGCGATTTCTTCAGTATGTGGAGCAGTTCTTCGGGAATATCACTCCGGAATTTTGCCGCATTCTCCGGTTCTTCGTTCACGATAGAATACATCACTGCCGCTTCGTGTTCACCGCGGAACGGCATTTTTCCGGTCGACATCTCGAACAGCACAACACCATAGGAGAAGATATCCGACCGCGAATCCGCTTCAACACCCTGGATCTGTTCAGGGGACATGTATGCAAGTGTTCCGATGGTGCTGGACGTTCTTGTCAGTTTGAGTGAACCCTTCAATTTGGCAAGACCAAAGTCCATCACCTTGATCTGGTCCTTCGAATTCACCATGATATTCTCCGCTTTGATATCGCGGTGAATGATCCCTTTGCTGTGTGCTTCCTGAAGTGCTTCCGCTATCTGAATGGCATAGTCCACCACATGTTTGATGGGAAGCGGCGAAGACGATGCTACCTTCTCCCGGAGCGTTGCACCGTCCACCAGTTCCATCTCGATGAACTGCATCTCATCCGCTTCGTCGATACCGTAAATGGTGCAGACGTTGGGATGATTCAATGCGGATGCGGATTTCGCTTCCTGAAAGAATCGGGATTTCTCCTGTTCGGATTTTGCTACATGCGCAGGAAGGAATTTGAGCGCGACGAAACGATCGAGTTTAGTATCCTGGGCCTTGTAGACAACGCCCATCCCCCCTTCACCGAGTTTCTCGAGGATCTTATAATGCGAAATAGTTTGTCCGATCATAGGATTTTTTCATTTGTTGATTTATTCATTGAACCATTGAAGAGCTTTATGCGCACCAATGGGCCAATGGAATATTGAACCGATGGATCAATTATCTCATTTTTTTTCGACAAGATTTTGCCAATTCAGGATCAGCGAACCATTCTTGAGCAATTGCGTATTGAGCGTTCTCGATGCCAATATATTTTTACCGTCGTACGAATAATCCGTCACATTGTTCAGGAAGCCGGGATCGATCTTGAACAACTCAACGGACTTCCCGACCTCGATCTGATTGCCCGAAACAGAAACCCCCGTTGAAATGATCTGCTGGTCACCAATCGAATAGATGATCTCTTTGCCGCTGTCAGTCCAACGGGGATCCTCGCCCCCATTCGTAGAGACCTGCCATTTGCTGGGCGTGCCGTCCGTCGGACGGATATAGATCTCATACCGCCCGGTTTCATTCGATTTATACGTGAACCACCTGCCGTCCGGCGAGAAGGTCGCAACCCATTCATTGAATTCCGACGTTAAGAGCGGAGTATATTTTTTTGTTGCCAGGTCGAACATTCCGACATCCCATTTTTGCGCGCCTTGCGTCTGCATCGAGATCAGCATTTTCGTTCCGTCTTTCGATACATCGGTACAATACGACGGACTTTTCGACCCATACACCAATGTTTCATCACCCGTGCCGTTGCTGTTCTTTTCATAGATCGAGAAGATCCCCGACTTATTCGAACTGAAGTAGACCTTTTTCGCATCCGGAGACCAAGCCGGAACGATCTCCACTCCTTTGTCAAAGGTCAATCGCGTATTACTGTTGCGAACGATGTCGTGGATCCACAGATCGGTATTTTTCGCCGTTTCGTCATAATTATCCAGTGCATAGAACTGTCCATCCGGAGAGAACGTTGCTGTCGTCGGAGTAGATTTGATCTTGATCCTATTTTGAATAAGTCCATTTGCAGAATAGATCACCATCTCATCGCTGGATTTTGACATCCCTAAATACATTAACCGTCCGTTCTGCGAAACAGAGAATGCTCCTTTGCTGCGTACACGGGAATACAGAACATTTTCGACGATCGGTGCCGGATCGCCGGTGAGTTTCAGTGAACCGGCATCGAACGGCTGCATGAGAATGGAGTTCTGTTTATAATAGAGGATGTACCCACCATCATACACGGCATTGCTGGTTGCACGGATGAGCACCGGGCCGTTCCCACCGCTGAGCGAGCCGATGCGGATCTGTTCGGCATCCTCGTCAAGTGAAGCTTTTGTCGTCTGCGCTGTATACAAAAAATGCTCATTATCCGGCAGAAAGAACGGCCATCGGTTGTTCGATTCCAATTCAAGGGAGTCGAGTGTCGTCACCGGTTTCGACACACCGCCGGCAGCATTGACCTGATGTAACGCTCCGTTACTAACGGGTGAAAAAACAATGATTCCGTTGGCATTCCATGTACCGCCGCGGCCCGATGGCGCATCGCAGAGGGTGAATGATGGACCTCCCTTTGCATCGATCTTTTTCAATTTTCCGTCCGCGAAGTATCCGATCATTCTGCTGTCATGGGACCAGAACGGATACAAGGCATTATCAGTTCCGGAGAGTAATAGCGGAGTCGGAGAATTCAGCGAGCGTATCCAGAGATCGTCCTTTCCCACTGAATCCGTTGCGACATACACGATCATTGATCCATCGGGTGAAAGGGCAATATGTCCGCCATTGGTCGAGTTGAAGATCGTTCCATCTGCCGTCTCGAACGAGAGTCGAAGCAATTCGGGTGCGGTACGCAGGACGAAAAAATAATATCCGGCCATCCCAATAATGACGAGAACCAAAACGATCGATGCGATCATCCATATATTTAATCGAAAAGATTTCTTCTGCGGAACAGTTTCAAATTCCGTTGTTTGAGGAGCAAGACGTGAACCGGAAGAGATCTGACTTTTTCGTACAGCGAGAATTCGGCTTGCAGTCTGACGGCTCGATTCACGTTTAAGTTTGCGAAGGTCCTTCACGATCTCTTTGGCGGACTGGTACCGTTCATCGGCATCTTTTGCCAGACATTCGAGCAGGATCGCATCCAGATCCGGCGGAAGTTCGGGCTTTAATATAGAGATGGGTTCAGGATCGACATTGACGATCTCATAGATGATCGCTGTCTCGTGCATCCCTTTGAACGGGGATTGACCGGAAAGAAGTTCATACAACAGAACGCCGAATGAGAAGATGTCTGAGCGGTGGTCCACGTTGAAGCCCTGCACCTGCTCGGGACTCATATATCCCATCGTGCCGACGGTGTTCCCTTCCCGGGTGAGACGTGAAGCTCCCTGTTGTTTGGCGAGACCGAAATCCATGATCTGGACGAGCCCGTCCTTCCGCAGCATCACATTCTCCGGCTTGATGTCGCGGTGAATGATCCCTTTCTCGTGCGCGGCAGCGAGTGCTTCGGCGACTTGAATGCCGATCTCGATGGACTGCTTCACGGAGATATTGGCGGACCTGTCCCTGAGTGTTTCGCCGTCGATGAACTCCATGGCGATGAAGAGTTGTCCCTCGAATTCAGAGACATCATAGACGGTACAGATATTCGGATGGTTGAGCGTTGCGGCAGCTTTTGCTTCCTGCATGAATCGCTGACGGTCCGATTCAGTCGAACCGACATTCTTCGTCAGGAATTTGAGTGCGACGAATCGGTCGAGTTTGGTGTCCTTTGCTTTGTACACCACACCCATGCCACCCTCTCCGAGCTGCTCGACGATCTCGTACTGCAGAATTGTTTTTCCGATCATTCCTTACCCCCTGTTGGATCTGATACTTGAAAAACTATTTTGTGAACCATTCTCCTGTAAGACAACGGTAGACCGACGCCGATATCTCTTCGGTCGTGGCAAAACTGGAGCGGGATGCTTTGTGAGAGACCTGCCATTGCACCGATGAAGGAAGCAGGTTAAAGATACTGCGGGTCAATGCATTCAGATTTTGCCCACCCGGCGACACATCAAGATCGACCGTCTCATCCCAGAAGGAGATGATATTGAACTCATTATTCTTCCGGAGCAGGATGATGTGGATGAACCCTTTTTGTTCGGTGAATTTTGGGACCACTTTTGATGAAAAGATATCCTGAAATTCCTGGATCTTATCATGCTGTACCGTCAACGTGATGATCTTCACGGCATACGGCGTCACATTGAATTTCTTGATGTATTCCTTTTCTGTATCGCGGTCATCGAACTGCTTTAAAGTCGGGTCCTTTTGGATGGGAGTATATTCGATCGAAAGATCATCGGTCAATTTCAGTTCGAATTCATCCGAAGCTTCATAGAATGTGCGGAGTGATTCAACAAGTTCCTTGAACAATCCGCTTTTCTCGTATTCATCCGTCGCATTTTGAGATTCCCAGATGGTGAGTGAGATGCAGTCCTTCCGGTCCTGAACATTCTGGAGTATTGAGGCAAAACTGCACCCGGGCTGATGCCGCAGGGTAGCGATGATATTGTCCTCATACGCTTTTGCAAACACGTCGGAGTGATCGGCGTTGACACCCATCGATACCATGCGAATGAACATCGGTATTCCCTTCCGCTACATTGATTTTTTTGAGTGGATTCTTTTAGACGATGCGTTTCACGACCATCATGGTGATATCGTCCGACTGCGGATGTGCTCCTGCATGTTTACGGACCTCTTTCACAACGATATCGATGATCTCTTCGGCCGTCTTCGCTTTATGTTCGATCAGCAATGACTGAAGACGTTCTTCGCCGAACTGTTCGTGGTTCGCGTTCATCGCTTCGCTCACGCCGTCCGACTGGATGACGAGGATGTCACCCTTCTGGATCGGCACTTCCATATCCTCATAGCTTGCCTGCGGCAGAAGCCCGATCATGAGTCCGCCCACTTTCAGCCGCTCGATCGTGTTGTCATTCGAGATGAGAAAGGGCCAGTCATGGCCTGCATTGGAATAATGGATGCTGTGATGCTGGATGTCGATGACACCGTAGAACAGCGTAGCGAATTTTTCGGGGGAGGTACTTTCGTAGAGCAATTTATTTGAACGAAGAAGACATTCCGACGGCTGATGTGAGACCAAGGTCTGTCCGCGGAGTGTTGCCTGAAGATTCGCCATAAGCAGTGATGCAGGGAGACCTTTGCCGGAGACATCACCGAGGCAAAGCGCCATCCGTCCATCGTTCATCGGAATGAAATCGAAATAATCACCGCCGATGGACTGCGCAGCGATCGAACGGGCGAAGATGTCGTATCCCTGAAGGCCGGGATTGTTCCTCGGAAGAAGATCGCGTTGGATCTTTGCAGCGAGACCGACCTCCTGCTGCATCTTGATGAACAGTTTTTCCTCTTCGATGAGCCGGGCATTCTCCACGACCTGCGCGGACTGTGCAGCGATGATCGCGAGAAGTCGTTGATCATCCGTATTGAAGGACTGTCCATCTTTTTTATTGTAGACGGTCAGCACACCGCGCAGTTCAGATTTCACGATGAGCGGAACGCATAATAAGGTTTTGATATTGCCGTCCCACTGCACACCGCGGAAGCGTACATCGTTCACCGGATCGTCCACACTCAGCGGTTTCTTATTGAGATGCATCCAACCGATGAGCGCCTGATGCATATGGAAGGCCGGTGCACCTGCCGAACTCACCATGGTACGGATGAGCGTCTTCATTGACTTCTGCTCTTCTTCCACGAGGGTGATCACACCCTGCTCCGCATTCACTGCACGGATCGATTTCCTGATGAGCGTCTGCATGATCTCTTCTGCATTGAGCGAAGCACTGATCGCGCGGGCGATGTCGTTCAAAATTGAAAGTTCTTCAACGGCGCGACGAAGTCGTCGGACCTCATCCTGCAGAGCATCGGGAGATTGAGGGGGGAAAGGCTTATCAGTCATAGGGAGTTTACGGTTAATTGAGTGTGCAAAAGTAATGTTAATCCGTGTTTAATCAAAGATAATTTTATCCGAATTTATTTATTTGCTTTGTCGCGAGGATTGAATATCTTAATCCACATTCAGTCGGCAACAGACCGGTGTTGAATTTTTCCACAATATTTTTTGGGAGGAACCATGAGTATCAAATCATCATCGCTGGACGACGGTAATGTGGTCGTGTTGGAACCGAAGGGATCCCTGATCGGCGGCACAGAGACGGATGAACTGAAGAATATCCTGGCTGCCCAATTGGATCAAGGGAAGGTGAAAGTGATCGTCGATCTTGCGGATGTTTCGTATCTGAATTCTTCGGCCATCGGCATTTTGACCGTTGCACATGCATCATTTCAGGCAAAAGGGGGAAAAATGATCCTCTGCAATCTGAACAAGAATATTTCGAACATCTTTCTGGTGACGAAACTTTCCACGATCTTCTTATCCGAGGATAAACGCGAGGATGCGATCTTTGCGATGGGCAAATAGTACAGTTGAGAATTTCGTTCAAAGAATATCTAAATAAAAAAGTCCCGCTTTCTGCAGAAGATTGCGGGACTTTTTATTGTGGTTCATTCGACATTCTATGCTTCTTGCCAGAGTCGCTGAATCGTGACAAGATCTTTTTTCATTGAATCGAAGATGAACTTCTTATCGACAGTGATCGAACGGTCACCTTTCTCCGCTCCTCCCATGGAATATTCACAATGCAATGATACGGGAGGTTTGATGTTCGCTTTCTTGAGCATCTGAAAGTACGCTTTGAAATCGACCATTCCTTCTCCCACCGGCGTATTCAGCGTGATCCATTTCCCATCGACCTTCTCCCATCGGAAATCCTTCAGGACGATCATTTTTATCTTCGGCAGCAACAATGTGAATCCGTTCTCCCAGGAGAATCCCCCCTCAACCATCGCATGGCGGATGTCGAATTGAGCACCGAAATATTCAGGATCGGCATCTTTCAGGATCATGTACACCTCCCAGAATGATGAACCGACCTCCTTCCCTGCGTGATTCTGATAGCATCCGGTGATCTTCTTCTTTCTGCTGAACTGACTCAGTTCCTTTATTTGTACCGCGCACCGTTGGAGAGTCTCAGGCAATGAAATGCCTGCAGGAAACTTATACCAATTCGTCCGATAGTATTTGACTCCCAATGCTGCTGCCGTTTCAATGATATCCACATCAACAGGATTGTGAATACTTTCAAGACTAGTTGTGATCATCGAACAATCCGAACCGGCTGAACGGATCTTCTGAAGTGCAAGAGGAAGATCGGTCTTTGCCGTTGCCGATTCTACATGTCCGCCGGGACGGACCGTCAGATCCAATCCTGCAAATCCCATCTCAGCCGCGGCTGTTGCGGCGGACGGACAATCCAGGAACTGCAGATGTTTAGAGAAGATGCTGACGGAAAGAGGATCATTCAGATCTGCGTTTTGTTGCAGCATCTCGGGAAAATCGATGAACGGAAGCATCCCTGCTGCTAGTGCAGAGTGTTTCACAAAATCTCTTCGTGTTGTCATGACATGACTCCATTTCTTTAAATAAAGGGCGGACTGTGAAGTCCGCCCGTACGTATACTAATTAAATCGCTATAAGGACACCTTGACCCGCCACAAAGACGGCGGGTAAAAAAAGGTGCTCTATTAATTATCACAAATTGTTATGTAGGACACCCTGACAGGGTGTCCTACAAATATTCCTAAAATGCTAGTCCGGACTTGCGTCCGGACCTACAATTCGTATCCGTCTAATCCCTGACCGACGATATAAATAATTTGGTAAATCGGGCAGGTGTGAACTCCGTGGTGTGGTTCGACTCGCCGTTGCGTAAATGCGGGGCTCGCTCACCATGACTTTTTTTTCTTTTCAAACACCGTGGTGAATGCTCTATTTTTCATGCGGTCCGGACAAGAGTCCGGACCTACATTTCGTATCTGTGTAAATCCGCCGGATCCGTCTGATCCCTGCCCGACTGAACTCTGAATAGTATCGTCGTTCAGGCGGGCGTGTTCTATTTGCACTTACCGCTTGATACGCGCGCTGCCGCCCTTTGCCACATGATTCAGTTCCTCAAGCGTGATCATGCTCGAGTCACCGCGCGTGGTCATCAGCATCGCTCCGTGCGCCACGCCGTAGTTCACACATTCCTGCGGTGTCTTCCCGTTCAAGAATCCGAACGTGAAGCCCGATGCAAATCCGTCACCGCCGCCGACTCTGTCTTCGATCTCGAGTGCAGGCATGGAGTGACCATCGTAGAAGGTTCCGTCGTTC
>JBMOHT010000144.1:0-9922 GCA_049317705.1 Bacteroidota bacterium
ATCATCATTTCGGCGATGAACGGCGGAGCACAGTACGCATCAACGGTCCTGTTGGATGAGAAAGGAATGGCGCGGGGGGATTATAATATCGTAGAAGGTATCTGGTCCCCCTATGAACCGGCGTGGCATACGGGACAGATCGTTTACGGATTGGTGGAAGCATTCAGGATCACCGGAAAGAAAGAATATCTTGATAACGCAATCCATGCGGGGAAATGGTGGAATAGTCTCGTCATTACAGATAATCCGAAATTGAACGGCATGCTGAGGACCATCCACGGCGGCGGGATTGAAAAGATCTGCTTCACTACGTTGTGCGATGGTGCGAACGGAATGTTCGAATTATCCCGCGTTTCAAAGAACAATACTTTTGCTCAGGCAGCAACCTCCGCAGGAGAGTGGGCGCTTGGCACGATGTACCTTCCCGAGGAAGGGATGTTCTATGATTTTGTTGATCCGGTGACCGGAGACGTTCAAAAGACGTGGAGTGATTTCTGGCCGGAGAAGAAATTGCAGATCCTGACGGATGTCGCTCGTCCGAACAACGAAGGATACCTGTATAAGGATATGTATGAGTTCACGAAGAATGAAAAATATAAAAAGGTGTTCATCGGTCTCTGTGAGAGTCTGGTGAAACGTCAGGGACCCGAAGGGTTGTGGATGGAATTCACTCCCAACAACAAAGCCGAGAACAGATTCCATCCGCGGTTCAATCTGTGGTATGCTGAATCGCTCATTGAAGGATATGAATTGACGGGAAACAAAAGGTATCTGGATGCCGCGGTGAAGACATTGAAGTTCTATACGAAGTATCAGAAGAAGGATGGGACGATCTACTACGTGAATTCATTGGACGGCGCATCGGTGGAGAATTCTCCCTCCGGTTCGACCGTTTCATTCGCAGGAATGTTGTGGCTCCGACTGTTGAAACTCGGTGTTGGGGAAGCATTCCGCGAGAATGTTGAACGTTCCTTCCGCTGGGTGATCACGAACCGGTATTCTGCGGACCATCCGGACAGGAATCTTGCCGATGGATTCTATAATGTGCGGATGAGCGTGAAGAAGGGGAAACAATCACTGGTGCAGCGCGATATCGGCACAGCGTTCGGCCTCCGCTTTTTGGCGGCGTACTATCGATGGAAATTCCCTCAGTAATATTTTCATAAAAAGGAATACAGTATGAACGGAATATCGCAATCACAGTCGAAACAACCGATCAGGAATCTTCGGTGGTGGATCGGCGGAATGCTTTTCGCATCGACAGTGATCAATTATATCGACCGGCAGACGCTCTCTGCGCTGGCACCGTTCATCAAGAAACAGTATGCATGGACGAATGAGGATTATGCGTTCCTCGTCATTTCGTTCCGTATCGCGTACGCTGTCGGTCAGACCGTCCTCGGACGATTCGTGGACCGCATCGGCACGCGTATCGGATTAACGATGACCGTAGCGAGTTATTCCGTCATCGCGATGCTCACGTCGCTCGCCACAGGATTGAGAAGTTTTGCATTCTTCCGTCTGCTACTCGGTTTCGGTGAATCGGCGAACTGGCCTGCGGCGACGAAAGCAGTCGCAGAATGGTTCCCGAAAAAGGAACGGGGATGGGCAGTGGCCCTGTTCGACAGCGGTTCATCCATCGGTGCGGCGATCGCCCCGGCATTCGTCATCTGGCTCTATTCTTATTTCGGAACATGGCAGCCGGCATTTCTGTTGACGGGAACGCTCGGCTTTCTGTGGATCATTGTTTGGCGCATGATGTATCATTCACCGGAAGACCATCCGCGCATCTCCGCCGAAGAGAAACAGATGATCCTGGCGGACAGAGCGGAAAGTGCCGTTGGTGAGGATCAGGACCTTGCCCGTCCGAAATTATTGGAACTGCTCTCGTTGAAACAGACGTGGGGAGTGATCATAGCGCGCTCATTCACGGATCCAGTATGGTTCTTCATAGCAGACTGGCTGATGATCCTGCTCGTATCAAAAGGATTCAAACCGGAGGATACGCTCATCGCATTCTGGATACCGTTCGTGGCAGCCGATCTCGGGAATTTCGCCGGCGGTGGGTTCTCCAGCTGGCTCATCGGGAAAGGATGGTCCGTGGGCAATGCACGCAAAGCAGTGGTCATTTTCGGCGCCGTCGGAATGCTGATGCTCATCCCGACGATCTATACGACGAACCTGTTCGCTATTGCGGGACTCCTGGCGGTCTCGACATTCGCGTATGCGGCTTTCTCTACCATCGCACTGGTGCTTCCGTCCGATCTCTATCGAAACAATTCCGTTGCAACGGTCAGCGGACTGAGCGGAACCGCGGCGGGGATCCTGACCATTGTCTCTACATTTTTGATCGGCCGGTTTTCCGATCAGTATTCATTCGAACCGATCCTTATCGCGGCGAGTATTGTTCCGTTCGTCGGAGGTATTCTGGTGCTGCTGCTCGTTCGTAATTCCGATTCCACGGGGAAAGGGATCCTTCGTAAGATCTGACGCGATATGAAAAAAGGGCATCAAACGACATTATACGATATTGCGTCACGGCTGAATGTTTCCGTTGTCACGGTCTCGAAGGTCTTCCGCGGGAACTATGATATCTCGGATGAGCTGGCAAAGAAAGTGAAGGTCGTGGCGAATGAACTCGGATATATCCCGAATCATCTTGCCAGGAATCTTTCCGCACATCAATCAAAGACGATCGGCGTCGTGTTCCCGAATATCGCGCATCCGTTCTTTTCCTCTGCGCTGGAAGAGATGTATGAAACAGCGATCAGCAATGATTATGAACTCATTCTTGGTATCTCGCAGGACAAAGAAGAACGGGAGATCCAGCAGCTGAAGAATCTAATGTCGATGCGAGTGGACGGGATCATCATCTCTGTGGCGAATACGACGCGGGATACCGCAATCTTCAAACGGATCATCGAGAATGGCACAGCGCTGACATTCATGGACCGTGTGCTCAATATCCCGGGATCGAACAAAGTGGTTGTTGATGACCTCGGCGGTGCATATTCCGCCACCAAACGTGCGGTAAAATCCGGTCATAAAAGGATCGCGTATCTCGGCGGTACAGCTGAGACGAATATCGGAAAGGACCGGTTTGAAGGATACACGAAAGCGATGCAGGAACATAGCCGTGTTATCGATCCGGGTGATGTCGTTCAGGGAGGATTCACCGAAGAGGACGGTTACAAAGGATTCAAAAAGATCGCAGCACATAAGAAGAAACTGCCGCACTGTATTGTAGTTGTCGGTTCCCTTCTCGCGCTGGGTCTCTATCGAGCGTTACAGGAATTGCATTTGACCATTCCGGATGATGTCGATGTCATCTCTTTCGGAGTGGAATCGATCAATCATCCTCTGCTCCCGCAGCTGTCGACGATCGTCCAGCCGTCCGGAGAACTCGGAAAGAGTGCAGTTGAGATCACGTTGGAAAATATCCGTTACACTGATTCATTCAAAAACCGTTCGGTCGTCATTCCGTTCAAAGAACGGTTCGTTCCACCATACTATGAAAGCTATCTATGAGTACTCTACTTGAATTCAATAAAGATCAATTATCCGTTTCGTTGATGCACAACCGGCAGTCGCTTGGCGGGAAAGCGGCGGATTTCGTCGAAGAATATCTGATCGATACTCTGAAACACAAAGATGAACTCCGTATTGTTTTCGCCGCGGCACCGTCCCAGAATGAGATGCTGGATGCTTTGACAAAGAAGACTACCATCGACTGGTCCAGGATCGTTGCGTTCCATATGGATGAATACATCGGTCTTCCGGCGGATGCACCGCAGCTGTTCAGCCGCTATCTTCATGATCATCTCTTCTCGAAAGTGAAGTTCAAATCCGTTCACATCATCGATTCGCAAGCCGCGGATACGGAGAAAGAATGTGAACGGTATGCGGCACTCCTGAAGGAAAAACAGATCGATCTGGTCTGCATGGGTATCGGGGAGAATGGACATATCGCATTCAACGATCCGCCGGTGGCGGATTTCAATGACCCGAAGGTCGTAAAGATCGTTCAGCTGGATGAGAAATGCCGTCAGCAGCAGGTGAACGATAAATGTTTTGTTGCCATCAGCGAAGTTCCGAAGTATGCAGTGACACTGACCATTCCGACACTGTTCGGCGCCAATGCGTTGAGCGTGGTCGTACCGGGGAACACCAAGGCCGAAGCGATCAAACAGGCACTGGTCGATCCGATCTCCATTCAGTGTCCGGCATCCATCATCCGTACGCATAAGAATGCGAGACTGTTCATTGATAATGATTCATATTCTCTGTTGAGAAAATGATGATCAGGAGGACCGCGAAAATATTCTCCATTCTTCTTTTGCTACTGATGATCACTCATTCCAATTCTCACGGAGGGAGCAAGATCGGCAGGGAGGACCGCACGTGGACCGATGATACTACAGGATTTGAGATCACGCAGTGGACGGTGAACGGAACCAACCATCATCCGTATTTTACGGTCGATCCGTTCATCGACGAATCAACAACGGTGATCTATTCCAACCGCACAGGAAAGGATCAGCTCTATACGCTCAGTCTCAATTCGGGAAATATGGAACAGTTGACGGAAGCGGAGCATCTCGGTGCTATCGACCATCTTCCGAAATTCCACCGGCTGTGGTATCTGGATGGACAATCCCTGTTCGAAATGGATACACGCACATTTCGCTCACGCAAGGTCTACGATTTTCAGAAATTATTCCCGGTCGTCTCGTTCTCTGTCACCTGCGATGCGAAATATTTCGTCTTTTCGGCGGACCAGAGCGGCGGTAGGTCAGGAACACGTGCGTATGGTCCGTTCGCTGTCTACAAGTTGGACCTGAATGATACATCCCTCACGAAGATCACACCCGATCTTGGATTTAATATTTCCCATGTTCAGGCAAATCCATCCGATCCGAATTTGATCCTCTACTGCTGGCAGTGGGAAGCGCCGGGACGAGAGAAACTTGTCGGCGCAGCACCGATCAGGATCTGGTGGGTGAATATCAGCGGTACGGACGGCGGTCCGTTCGCGCAGCCGTTCGGTCTGCACCGGACGCATGAAGCGTGGACACAGGACGGAAAATTCGTCACGTACGCGGGTAATTTCCGTTTCGGTCCACAGACCGGCAGGGAAGTGCTCGGCATCCAATCCATCGACGGAACGACGAATACGATGTATGATGCGTCGGTATGGCATGCGCATCAGATCATGTTCAAGGATAATATCCATTGGACAGCCGATCTCTTCAATCATGACGACCGGTTGTTGATGCTGTTCAAGCGGGGCAAATCAGGTGTACTGAAACCAACTGTGCTGTTCCGTCACGCATCAAGCTGGAACGGACAGCCGTCCCATCCGCATTCGCGGTTCAGTCCGGACGGAAAATATATCCTCTTCAGCACGGATAGAACAGGGACTCCGCAAGTGTATACCGTCCGCGTGGATATTCCGCGCAGCGGGAAATAATGAATCGACAGTACTATTTTAAGGACTTTCGCTCAATGAAAATCAGCATTCAATTATTCATATTGGCATTACTTGTTGTATCCGCAGCAGCATCACAAACACCATTATCGTCCGGGATCGGCACCGTCATTCCTTCCGAGAAAAAGACATGGATCGATGATACCACAAAGTTCGAGATCACCCAGTGGACAAGGAACGGCGAGAACAATCATCCGTATTTCACCGTGGATTCTTTCATTGATGACAGCACGGCAATGATCTTCTCGAACCGCACAGGACGGCGTCAGTTGTACAAACTCGCGCTGAACTCCGGTGTGATGACGCAGATGACCGATGCGAAGGAACTGTGGGGACAGATCGATCATCTTCCGAATTTCAAGACCGTCTGGTATATGGACGGAAAAATGTTGAAAAGCATTAACACATCCACGTTGAAGAATTCCAATGTATATGATTTTAAGGATTTTCCGTACAAACTCAGCTCCGTTTCCGTAACGTGTGACGCCAAATACTTTGTCTTCTCAACGGAAAAGAAGGATTCTCTTTCCGGGAAATGCGGTTACGGTCCCTTCGCGATCTATAAATTGGATCTGTCCGACAAATCCCTGACACAGATCACCCTTGAACTCGGATTGAACATCAGTCACGTCCAGGCGAATCCCGCCGATCCGAATCTTGTTCTTTATTGCTGGCAGTGGGAACGGTTCGATGAAGAGCGTCTCGTGGGACACGCGCCGATACGCACATGGTGGGTGAACATTCAGGGGACGGACGGGGGACCATTCGTGCAGGAATTCGGAACACAGCGGACCCACGAAGCGTGGACCCCCGATGGAAAGAATATCACTTTCGTTTCAAAATACCGATGGGGAATGAACAAAGGGAAACATTTCATGGGGATCCAGTCCATCGATGGTACCGTTAAACAGCGCTATTGGGAACAGGTCTCTCCCGGACATCAGAATCTGTTCAAGGATAATAAACATTGGATCGTTGATATGTTCGACAACGATGAGAAACTCCTCGCACTCTTCAAACGGGGAGAGACGACGATGGAAGAGCGTACCGTTCTTTTCCGGCACGGTTCCGGCATGATCGGTCAGAATTCACATCCGCATCCGCGGTTCTCAACGGACGGGACGTATGTTCTGTTCAGCACGGACCGAACTGGCACACCGCAGGTCTATACCGTGAAGATCGATCTGAACAAAAAGTCCACAGTGAAAGCACAATAAATGCGAGCGACAGCCAATATCATTTTCATCTTTATACTGTTCACAATGACCTCTCATGCGCAGACATACGATGTTCGTGCATTCGGAGCGAAAGGGGATGGCGTGTCGAGTGACCGTTCCGCAATTCAGCGTGCTGTTGATTCGTGTTCACGTACAGGAGGAACGGTATTATTCCCATCGGGAACATATCTGACCGGTTCTATCGAATTAAAGAATAATGTCGATCTCTATCTTCAGCGGGGAGCAGTCATCCTCGGCAGCACCGATCTGCGTGATTATACAGAATTTATTCCGGAGCTGCGTTCCTATAACGATCTTTTTCTAAAATATAGTCTCTTCTATGCGGAAGGAAAGAACGGTATCTCCATCCGCGGAGAAGGGACGATCGACGGTCAGGGGGCGGCATTTCCTGTCCTAACGAAAGTAAAACCGGATCGCTATATGAACCGTCCGTATGTCATCCGTTTTATACAGTGTTCCTCGGTGAAGATCGATGGGATCACGATGCGAAATTCCGCGATGTGGATGCAGCAGTATCTTGCATGCAATGATCTGACGATCAGAGGTATCACCGTCTATAACCATGCGAATATGAATAACGATATGATGGACATCGACGGCTGCAAAAATGTGATCGTGTCCGATTGTATCGGAGATACGGAAGATGATGCGCTCACACTGAAGAGTACATCTGAATACATCACCGAAAATGTTTCCATCACGAATTGCGTGGTGAGCAGTCACTGCAACGCCATCAAGACCGGTACGGAATCGACCGGCGGTTTCAGGAATATTACCATCTCGAACATCACGGTAAAACCATCGGCAAATCCCGTGGCGAAGGTCGGATATCCCGCCGGTATCAGCGGAATATCATTGACGAATGTGGACGGCGGAGTTCTTGAGAATATCACTATTTCGAATGTCACGATGGATGGACCGCAGGTTCCCATTTATATCAGACTTGGAAACAGAGCACGGAAGCATCGTCCGGATGCAGCGACACCAAAGGTCGGAACAGCGAACGGCATCAGTATAAGCAATATCGTCGCCGTGAATGCAGGTCCGATCGGTTCGTCCATCAGCGGAATTCCCGGTTACTGTGCTGAGAATATCCGATTGGAACATATTTCCATTTCCTGTAAGGGAGGAGGGACGAAAGACGATATATCCAAGCTCGTCCCCGAATCGGAGAACGAATATCCCGAAAGCACCGGATGGGGAAAATTGCCTGCATATGGATTCTATCTCCGGCATGTCCGCAATATCACGATGACGGATGTCGATGTACGCTGTCAGTCCGCAGATCTTCGTCCTGCAATAATGAGTGTTGACGCGGACGGATTGATGATCAAAGGCCTCACAGCAAAAGCATCAGCCGGAACGTCAGCGATGATCATTATGGATGACACAAAGAATGCATCGGTCTTTTCATCGCGTTCTCAAACATCAGTAAAGGTATTTCTCCGTGTGACGGGAGAGCGTTCGGAAAAGATACGATTGATCGGGAACGATTATTCGAATACTGAAAAGATATTTGACGCGTCAAAACCGGGAATCATTAACGTCAGCGGGAATAAAGAATGAGAATCCTTCAGAAATATTCTCTTCTGATATTTATTGCAGTCGGTATCCTCGTGCCTCAACAGGGCACTCCTCTCGATGTTTCCCGCCGCGTGGCCGATAAACTGATCCGCGAGACAAGTTTTGAATTTACTCTTTCCGTACAGAAGCCCGATCCTTTCATTCAAACGATCGATTGGAACAGACTTTCGCCGGACAATGGTGCCTGTTATGCGTCGTCGACATTTCTCTCCGCGACAGATACAATGATCATCCTCGGTGTGAGCCATCCCGGTCCGTTGACGGTATTCGTCAATGGAACTCCGGTCTATTCTCAGGTGAAAGGAACACGCGATTATCTGGAACTGGCGTATGATATTTACTTCTTCAACTCCTTGATCACACTTCCGGTACAAAAGGGAAAGAATGAGATCCTGATAAAGAGTCTCCGTTCATTTGCTGAGCGATCAATATCGCTCTCCGTCATTGATTCCGCCGGGAGATTGCAGCATCCGTTTCCATTTTCCGTTTCACCATATCTTGACAATGATTCTGTCTCACACCGATGGCTGCTGATCGGTCCGTTCTCTTCAAATGGGAAAGAAGACCCGTTCACAGTGAAGTATCCACCGGAGAATGGATTTAACGCGTTGTATTCGTTCCAAGGGAAATCGTATGTGTGGGAATTGCCGAACGAACATGTGGAAATGAAACCGGTCATCGATGAAGATGCTTCATTCCGGCAGCACTCTTATTTTGAATGGCATTATGCGAATGGACAGACGGCGCTTGCAGTGATCGCACTTGCCGATGCAACGCATGATGCGAGATATTCCGACTACGTATCGAAGTATTGTTCCGTGACCATGAGGATGAACGGTTATTTTTCCCGGCAGTATTCCTCAGGACTGAACAAGAGGGGATTCAACTACCGCCGTTCACGGTTGTCGATGCTCGATGATACGTCTGCTCCTATCCTGCCGTTCATTGAACTTGCGCTTCGTGATTCACTGAAGGATGTACGAACTCTGATCGATTCCATCGCGCAGTTCGTTACAAATGAACAGACTCGATTGAAGGACGGAACGTTATGCAGAATGGAGCCGGAACCGAATACAATTTGGGCCGATGATCTGTTCATGTCCGTGCCGTTCCTGCTTCGCTATGCAAAATTATCAGAGGATGAAAAATATTATGATGATGCTGCATTGCAGATAACTAATTTTCATACGTATCTCTTTTATAAAGAAAAAGCGATCTGTTCACACGGCTGGTTCGGCGGAAGGAATTCACAAAGCGCCGCATGCTGGGGAAGGGCGAATGGATGGATGATCTGGGCCATTGCCGAAGCACTCGACTATCTTCCAAAGAACCATCGGGAATATAAAGGGATCCGTGAGATCTTCCGCGAACGTATCGACGGACTTGTCCGATATCAGGGAGAGAATGGAATGTGGCATCAGGTTCTTGACCATCCCGAAACTTATGAAGAGACTTCCTGCACGGCGATGTTCGTTCTTTCGATCGCACGCGGTGTGAGGAACGGATGGATCGATTCAAAGTATCGCAAGTATGCGGAACGCGGTTGGTTGGCACTTCAACAACGGATCGCGGATGACGGCACGGTCTCCGGCATTTGTCAGGGGACGGACAT
>JBMOHT010000145.1:0-9909 GCA_049317705.1 Bacteroidota bacterium
GACAGTCTCGCCGCCGCTCTTTACGGCGAGGGAAATTACTGGAAGCTGATGGAGATATCGAAGCAGGCGGAACTCGATTCACTCTCCCCGAAATATCTTTTTGCGCTTGGCATGAGTTATGCCGCGCTCAGCGAAACGCAGCGTGCGTTGGATTGTTTGAAACGTTCGGTGGTTCGTGATTCATCGAAGCTGCAATACCGGTATCAATACGCGCGTGCACTCTCCCAGTCCGGCATGTACCGCGAAGCGGTGGAACAATTGTCGCTCTGCATCGCGATGGACAGCACATACATTCCGGCGAGGTTCCAATTGGGATTGACGTACGCCGCTCAGAAGAAATATCCGGAAAAGGAGCATGCCGTCTTCTCATCGCTTATCGAACGGAATCCGAATGACTTCGTCAGTCTCTATTATTTGTCCGAAGCGTTGAAGCGGATGGACCTGCCGGATTCCGCCGCACCGTTCCTCCGCCGTTCGCTTACCGTGAATCCGCGGTATCTTCCGGCGCTCATCTCCATGTCGAACTATCTCAATGCAAAGAAGGAATATCCAGAAGCGCTGATCTATTATTTGAGAGCGGATTCCGTCCGCAGCGATAATAAGGACCTGAAATTCCAGATCGGCGAATGTTACCGCCGTCTCGGCGACCTGCAGAATGCGAAATATTTCTTCAAGCAGTCGCTGGCGATGGATTCGACCAATGCGATGGTCCATGCACAGCTTGCCTACGCTTATTTCTCCGCAAATCAATATGATTCATCCGCACAATGCTATCAGCGCGCCATCGCCCTCGATGATGAGAATCCGCAGTATTACAAGAATATCGCGCTCGTCTACAAGAAGCTGAACATGACGGAGATGGTGGTCCGGTCATATGAGAACGCGGCACGCGTGCTTCATCCCGACGTGACAGCATATGTGTACAACGATCTTGCAGCGTACTGTATGGAGAAATTATTGTGGCGCAAAGCGATCGACGCATTTCAGCGCGCGTTGGAGCTGAATCCCGAGATGGTGACACCGTACTATTTTCTGGGAATGTGCTACATGCAGATACCGGAGAATCAAACGGCGGCGAGGATGTTCGAAACATTCCTCAAAAAAACCGCAGACGATCCGGAAAAGAAAGGAGAACGGTATTCCGCGCAGAAGATGGTGGAATATTTGAAAGGATTAAAAAAGTCGAAATAACGCTTCAATGTTGTTGGGAATCGGTGGAGATCCGTCGGCAGTCGCACTGAAATATTTTCCAACATTTTCCTCTTTTTCGCGTATCTTGTGTCATGCCTCAGCACAACGAAAGAAAATATTCATTCTTTAACACCCTTCAGAACGACCTTCAGAGGACAAAAGCGTACAACAAATTCCGCAAGGAATCCAAAGAGGTTGCCGATTTCTATCTGACGGATGAACAGCGCGAACGGCTGAAGAACATGGGCCGCTTCAAACGCTCCCTCTTCCAGTCCGGCTGGATCTTCCGTGCAATGTTCCAGAAACTGACCCCGATGCGTCAGCTGATGTTCGTCGCAGGGATCATCTTTCTTGTCAGGGTCCGCGCTTCGGTCGGTGATGAGAATTACCTTACGCTCGATTTCAATGCATTGTTCGGCGGCGGACTCCTCGTGCTGGTGATCCTGCTTGAGCTGAAAGAAAAACTGCTCGCCCATGATGAGCTTGAAGCGGGACGAAAGATCCAGGAATCGCTCATGCCCCAGCGTGTTCCGGTGGTGGAAGGATGGAAACTCTGGCTCTACACCCGCTCCGCAAATGAAGTGTGCGGCGATCTGATCGACCATATGACGCTGGAGGAAGGACGCTTTAACATTGTCATGGCCGATGTGGCGGGAAAAGGACTCCATGCCGCTCTCATTACCGCGAAACTTCAGGCGACCATTCGTGCACTCGCCGGCGAGATCAGAACACTTCCGGAACTCATCGGAAAGATCAACGCCATCGTCCACCGTGACAGTCCTTCGCACATCTTTTCGTCGCTGTTCTATGCCGAATGCTCAGAAGCGAACGGCGCGGTCCGCTTTGTGAACGCAGGACATTTCCCGGCGCTGGTCGTCCGCGGGAACGATATTGAAGAGACAGCAAAAGGCGATGCTGCGCTCGGCTTGGCACGCACGATGCATTTTACGGAACATCATGCGGAGCTGAACATCGGGGACCGCCTCATCCTCTTTTCGGATGGACTTACCGAAGCGAAGAATGAAGCCGGGGAATTCTTCGGCAAAGAACGTCTTACCGCTGTTATCGCTTCATCCTCCGGCTCGCCGGAACAGACCGGATTCGCAGTGCTGCAGAAGGTTGATGCATTCATAGGGACTTCGACACCTTCCGACGATCTCTCGTTGATCATCCTGCAAAAAGTGTAATCCGCCGATCTGAGACAGGTACAGACCGCTCCAACGGAGCGCAATAGCAGTAAAAAATTAGATTTGTTTCATAAGAGCCCCCGATGGGGCTCTCTGTTTTTTTGTTTGGATTTATTTCTGTAGATTCATGCCCCGTATGGGGCGGCCCGTGCATTTGTCTGGCATGATCGTTTCTTTCGAATTCTAAATAAATATTCTCAACACAGTATAACCGAATGACCAAACATCCCGCAGAAAAAGGTATTCGCTCCGCTATCATCGGCATCTTCGTGAATGCCGGTCTTGCACTGACGAAAGGACTCGCCGGATTCTTCGGCAATTCATACGCGCTCATCGCCGACGCCATTGAATCCGCCTCGGATGTGGTCAGCTCAATGATCGTTGTCAGCGGACTCCGTATCGCCATCAAACCGCGGGATGAGAACCATCCGTACGGACACGGAAAAGCCGAACCGATCGCCGCGATGATCGTCGCGCTCTCGCTTGTCGGTGCCGCAGTCACCATTGTCGTACAGAGTCTTCACGAGATCATCACACCGCACCATGCGCCGGCGCCGTTCACGCTGATCGTGCTTGTTGTCGTGGTTGTCACAAAAGAATCGCTCTTCCGATTCGTCTTCTCGGTGGCGCAGGATGTTCAGAGTACCGCGGTCAAAACGGACGCATGGCACCACCGCAGCGACGCAATCACTTCCGCCGCCGCGTTCATCGGTATCGTCATCGCACTTATCGGGGGAAAAGGATATGAAAGCGCGGACGACTGGGCCGCCCTCTTTGCATCGGTGATCATCGTCTACAATGCCTATCATCTCTTCATGCCGGCATTGGATGAAGTGATGGATGCCGCTCCTTCACCGCAGATCGAAGAGGAAGTGCGGAAAGTGGCTATGTCCGTTTCCGGGGTGATCGGTCTCGATAAATGTTTTGTGCGGAAGATGGGACTCGATTATTTTGTGGACCTGCATGTGGTCGTGAACGGCGATCTCTCCGTGCGCGAAGGACATTTGATCAGTCATAATGTGAAGGATACCGTCTGCGCTTCGAATCCGCGCATTGTGGATGTGCTCATCCACATCGAACCGGAATCCTTCCTCTGACCGCTCACATTGTTTCTCAAGAACCAAAATAGTAATTTGCTGTAATCACTTTCATTTAGGGGAATGAACTTTGAGCTGGCAGCCGTCCGTCTTCGGTCATTTTTTTCTTTTCACCACCGTTCTCTCCGCGTATATCGCATACAGTGCATCGCGCCGTTCCTTTCCCGGAGACCGTTACCTGATCTTCTCGCTGCTCTCCTGTATGGTCTGGACCCTGACAAGTGCACTGGAATGGTATTCCGTTTGGCCGTACCAGAAAGCGCTCTGGTCACAGATCAGTTACATCGGTATCGTGAATGTCTCTCCCGCATGGCTCTGTTACTCACTCGCGTACTGCGGATATTCGCAGTATCTGACGAAGAAGAATCTCATCATGCTGTGGACCATCCCCGCAGTCACACTGATCCTTGCGCTGACCAATGATTATCATGGACTGAACTGGCCGACATATTATATGGTGACCGACCCGCGCGGCGATCATATGTTCTACGGACACGGTCCCTCGTTCTGGCTGTTCACCTTGTACTGTTATATCGTGAGCGTAGTCTACAGCACGCTGATGCTGAAGAAATCATCCACGATGTTCCAGGCGTATCAATCGCAATCGGTGGTCCTCTTCGTCGCTGTCTCGCTTCCGTGGCTCGGCAATATCCTCTATAACGCGCGCGTGGTGTCCATCATCGATCTTACTCCCGCCGCTTTTACGTTTACCGGCGCTCTGCTGATGTGGAATATGCGACAGTACCGGTTGTTCGACATCGCTCCCATCGCACGCGAAGCACTCTTCACTCAATATCGTCAGATCGCGGTCATTCTCGACTCACACAACCGCATCATCGATATGAATCCCTTCGCGTTGAATTATTTCCGTCTCGGAAAGATCCCCGTAAGTGCGCCGGCAGCCGAAGCATTCTCGTTCTGGCCGCAGTTGAGAGCATTCCTCCGTGCGGACAATATCGCCGAATTGGAGCTGATGTACGAGCACGGTGAGACGACGGAATGGTTCCTCGTGTCACGTACACCGGTGGTCGGCTCGCATCCTTCCACCACGGGAACACTGCTCATCTGCCGGGACATTACGGCGAAGAAACAAACGGAACAGCAGCAGGAACTGCTCATCTCGGAACTGCAGGAAGCATTGGCAAGCGTAAAGACATTGGGAGGACTCCTTCCGATCTGCGCGAGCTGCAAGAAGATCAGGGATGACGAAGGATACTGGAGTCAGGTGGAACAGTACATTGCAAAACATACCGACGCAAAGTTCACGCACGGCATCTGTCCGGACTGCGGAACAAAAGCGCTCGATGATTATTACCGGTCAAAACTCAGGACGTCGTGATATGCCGTTGAAACAGAATGCGGTGCTGCTTAGCGCCGCTATGTTCGGACTGCTCGTGCCGAACGGAATGTTCTTCTATTATATCTTCGTGCAGCTTTCTTCGTGGCAGCAGGTGATGAATGATCTGCTCGCGCTCGGTTTCATCATTGATGCGTTCATGGCGACAGGACTCCTTGCGTGGTGGTTCGCACGGAATCCTCTCGGGAAATATTCCTGGAGATCGTTCATCGCTTTAAGTCTGCTCGGCGGACTCGGATTCTCGCTGCCGTTCTTCTATTATTTGAATAAACGCGCATAAGTTCACATCTCTGAACCGTTCTCCGCTACCATTTCATCCTCGAATTTCGTAGTTTTACCTCATGAACTACGAAGAATACTTCCGCCAATTCCGCGCCAATATCGTCGGTATCGATGCACGGTTCACCTCTCAAAACGGGGAACAGCCGCTCGTCTATTCGGACTGGACCGCCAGCGGAAGACTGTACGGACCGATCGAGAAGAAACTGCTCGAATCATTCGGACCGTTCGTCGGCAACACCCATTCGGAATCCTCCGTCACCGGCGGATTGATGACGCACGCATATCATCATGCACACGAGATCATCAAGAAACATGTGAATGCCAATGCGGATGATGCACTTCTTTTCGTCGGCGCCGGAATGACCACCGCCATCAATAAATTCCAGCGGCTGCTCGGCGTAAAAGTTCCTGAGAAGTTCAAAAAAATGTTCGTTCTTCCCGAGGAAGAACTTCCCGTCGTCTTCGTCACCCACATGGAACATCACTCCAATCAGACCACGTGGTATGAAACGATCGCCGATGTGTGCGTGCTCGAACCGACGAGCGACGGACTGGTGGATGTGAACAGTCTCCGCGCTGCTTTGAAAAAATATGCGAACCGGACGATGAAGATCGGTTCGTTCTCCGCTTGTTCGAATGTAACGGGCATCTGCTCTCCATACCATCAGCTTGCGAAAGTGATGCACGAACACGGAGGCATCGCGGTTGTGGATTTTGCTGCAAGCGCTCCGTACGTCTCCATCAACATGCATCCGGCCGATCCGCTTGAACAGCTCGACGCGGTCATCTTCTCTCCGCATAAATTCCTCGGCGGACCGGGAACTCCGGGGGTTCTCATCTTCAACAAGCGATTATATAATCTGGAATCTCCCGATCAACCCGGCGGCGGCACAGTATTGTGGACGAATCCATGGGGAAAACACAAATTCTCCCCCGAGATCGAGGTCCGCGAGGACGGCGGCACACCGGGATTCCTTCAAGCGATCAAAGCGTCACTCGCTGTTCAGCTGAAAGAGCAGATGGGGATCGCCAATATCGCCGCACGCGAACACGAGCTTTGCACGCTGATGTTCTCCCAAATGCGAACGATACCGCACCTTACGCTCCTTGCGGACAATATTGAAGAACGTCTCTGCATGTTCTCGTTCTATTTTGACAACATCCATTACAATCTTGTGGTGAAACTGCTGAACGACCGTTTCGGTATCCAGGCGCGCGGCGGATGTTCCTGTGCCGGCACATACGGTCATTATCTTCTGCATGTCGATCCGCAGCATTCCAAATCCATCACGGACAAGATCGATGCGGGTGATCTCTCCGAAAAACCGGGATGGATCCGCATCTCACTCCACCCCACCACTACGAACGATGAAGTGAAGTATATCACGAACTCACTGACACAGATCGAAAAGAATATTTCCGAATGGAAGAATGACTACGTCTACGATCCGCATTCCAACGAATATCATCACCGGAATGATAACGGTCTTCTGTCGAAGATGACCGAACAATGGTTTGAAGTGTAGCACTGCGGAACGAATGGACAAACTCAACAGTTTCATCCTGCGGAATATCGCTGTCATCGAGATGACCGGCGTGCTCATGAGGATCTTCAGCTTTTCCCTCGTCAGCTGGCTCGGTCCAAACAGTCCGTTCATGTTCGTGTGGATCGTCAATACTTCCGATGCGGTGATGCTGTCGTGGTGTGCCGTGCTGAAAAAGGACAAAGCATATACTGTATTGAATCTCTTTTGGATCCTTGTCGGCATCGTCGGGATCGTTCGTGCCGCGGGTCTATTCCCCTCAATTCAAGGACATTAATAAGGAGCTGAACACAATGGAACGACGCGATTTTTTATACTCCTCAAGTATTGTGACGGCAGCTCTTGCCCTTCCGTCCGGTGTCGCAGAAGGATTTCAACCACCGCCGGTCTCCGAGCCGATTGGGGCATTCCTTGTTCCTTCGCTTCCGCCGCTGGATCATAAAGGCAGCATGGATATCCGTGTGTGTGTTCGTTCGGCCATGACCAACGGATTGTATTCAAGCGTTGAATGCGCAGTTGCACCGAAGACCATGGGTCCCTCGCCGCATTATCATAAAGAGCTGGACGAGATGATGTTCGTTCTTGACGGTACCGCCTCTGTTCTTGTGGGCAAAGAAGTTGTGGAGGTCAGTGCGGGCGGATGGCATTTGCGTCCTCGGGGGATCACGCACACGTTTTGGAATTCTTCGGACCGTCCTCTGCGGTTCATTGACATGTATTTTCATCAGGCATTCGAAGAATATCTCGAATTGATCTTTCACACGCTCACTCCTGAGAACGGTTATCCGGACAATTCCGAGAAAAAGAAGATCGAACGGGACCGTATGGCGGAGAAATTCGGGCTGGTCCATTCTCCGACCGCCCGGGAAGAGCGGAAAGCGATCGCGCAGCAGTACGGGTTGAAGTAAGCAATATTCGGGAACGCGCAGCTTACCTGCGGCAGCCGCAAAATAAATGCGTCCTCAATTTATCATATAGAATCCATCATGAATCTGATCTCCGCTCTTTCGTTCCACCGTCTAAAAAAGATCATTAAGAATGCTCCCAACCTTCTCTCCGGCTACAATTTGTATGTGGACTCGGACAAACTCCGGCTGATCGATCATGCGTTCACGAAGATCGTCCCCGGTGCACGCTCATTCGCCGACCTCGGCGGTGTGTGGAATGTGAATGCCGGATATACGATCTATACGCTGCGGAATCACGGTGTCGCAGGAACACTTGTTGATACGAATTTTCCCGACGGACTCCGCGAACAGCTTTCGCAGTATAATAATCTTTCGGTGATTCACGGTGATTTTTCGAAGGACGAAACCGTGGCCGCCGTCGGAAAGACCGACGTGGTCTTCTTCTTCGATGTGCTGCTCCATCAGGCGAATCCTTCATGGACCGAGATCCTGAAGAAGTATGCGGCGAATGTCTCCTGCTTCGTCATCTTCAATCAGCAGTATATCCGCGGAACGAAGACCGTCCGATTGACCGACATGCCGATCGACGAATATATCTCCGTTGCGCCGCAGGGACGCGAAGCAACGTACCGCTACGCCTACGACCATGCGAACGAGATCCATCCCGAATACAAGAAGCCGTGGAAGGATATCCACAACATCTTCCAATGGGGTATAACGGACGAGGACCTGAGGGCGACCATGGAAGGATTCGGTTTCAAAGAGATGTATTATAAGAATCATGGACGCTTTTCCAATCTCCCGGCGTTCGAGAACCATGCATTCATCTTTGTTAAGAGGTAATTAAACGATTTTAACGAGATGTGTTCGAGAACGTGCGTTTTTTTCCGTATATTGATTATGTTTCTTTGAATAGCGTGGTCAGTGTGTCTATCATTGAAACCAATATCATTCACACAGCATAGGAAATCATGCTCAAACGTCTCTTCCTGTATTCGCTTGCCGGCATTGTCGTCGTTCTTTTAGGAAAACAGTTCGATCGTCCGGAAAAGAATCTCTCCAACGATCAAACAAAACATTTCTCCACACTGTATCCTCTGCCGGACAGCGTCCAGGCGATACTGACCGTTGCATGCTACGACTGCCACAGCAATAATACCCGGTATCCGTGGTATGCCGAATTCCAGCCGGTTGCGGGAATGCTGAACGACCATATCCAGCACGGAAAGAAAGACCTGAACTTCTCTGAGTTCGCTTCCTATCGTCCGCGCAGACAGTTCCGCAAGATGGAAGAGCTGGCGGAGCTGGTAAAAGAGAACGAAATGCCGCTGCCATCGTACACCGCCATCCACACGGATGCGGTACTTAACGATCAGCAGAAGCAGACATTATACGCATGGGTAGAAGCAACACGCGAGATCATGCGAACCACATTCCATCCCGACAGTTTGAAAGCACGAAAGCGTTAAGAGAATATCATTCCATGAAATATAACATCACCATCACTCTCCATACCAATTATCTCCACGCAGTCATCGTCGGCGATAACTCCATTAAGAATGTCGATCGTTACCTTTCCGACATTCAAGAGGCCGTAGAACAGCACAACTGCAAGAACGTTCTCATCGAAGAGGAACTGACCGGAAGCGGCCTCGATACATTCGATATCTTCGACATCATCCGCACACGCGCACGCTACGCCAGGGACAATAAACTCCGTATCGCTTATATCGATCTCAACAGGGACCATCACCGGACGACCGTCGCCTTCGGCGAGAATCTGGCGAACATCCTCGGCGTAAATGTGAAAGTGTTCCCGGCAACGCCTGAAGCCATAGAGTGGCTCGCAAGCGAACCGAAGTGATCCATTTCTCCATTTCACAGCAGCATCATTATCGCTTCACAATTGCATTGTAAGAAACTGTATTCATTTTCTTTCATCTATTATAGGAGCGTTATGAAACTGTTCATGCTATTCCTTATCCTTGCCGCAGGCACTCTCTCCGCTCAGCAGTGGCAGTGGCCGGACAAACCGAAGAACATCACGGCACTTCCTTCATCCGTCACAGGACGCGACCTTCAGCGCGTGATGTTCGGCTATACCGGCAGTCTCGGAGTGAAATGCACCTATTGTCACGTCGGCCAGGAAGGTGCGGACTTTAAGGATTTCGATTTTGTTTCCGATGCAAAACCGGCGAAGAACAAAGCGCGGATGATGATCAAGATGGTGAAAGAGATCAACACCAAATACCTCGCTGATTTTCATGATGACAAGAACCCCGGAATTCAGGTGAACTGCCAGACATGTCACAGCGGAAAACCGACACCCATCACGCTTGAGGA
>JBMOHT010000146.1:0-9857 GCA_049317705.1 Bacteroidota bacterium
TCCCGATTTTCACCCCTACTTTTCCTCGCTCTCCGCCGGCGGTTCCGGTTTCTGCGGTGCGTTCAATCTTCCCGCTTTGCGGACTGAATCCTTCAGCAGGAATTCGATCTGCGCATTGGCGCTGCGCAATTCGTCCGCCGCCCATTTTTCCAGGGCGTTGTACACATCGGCATCCAGCCGAAGCAGGAATTTTTTCTTTTCACTCATGGTCGTGCTTCCGTCTACATTGCTGCGGCTGCCTGCTGGCGGCGTTCAAGGATCATATAATAGACCGCCATGACGATCCAGGGATTCTTGTTCAAAAGTTCTGATTCATTCTCGATCACAACATAGAGATCGCTCTTCCACCACGAGACGCGCTTGAGAGAAACAAGAGTGATCTGCTGATGCGATTTGATCTGGTTGTCCGATTTCCACATGTTCTGCGCATATTCGATCCTCTCGCCGTTTGGAAGTTCGAACACGCCGCCGTTCCCCCATTTTCCGCTGATGAATTTTGCGAACGGCAGATGCTGTGATTGTTTTCTGATATCAAGATGCGATCTCCAGATGCTCGGTCTGCTCAACTCCCATTGATCGCCGAACCCTTCGATCACAGCGTTCATACCGAACAGTTTGGGATACGTCATGTTGCAGACGATCTCGTCCCCCGCTTTCAGATGATAGATCCTTTTCCAGATGGATTTCTGAACAAGGACCAGATTGTCGGACTTGTATTGTGAGAATGTTTTCATGGTAATATCTTATAAGTTGCCACGCACTTTGAAAGTGCGTGGCAACTGAGCTTATAATAATTGCTTATTGATATAACGTTCCCGTATTGATCACCGGCTGCACTTCATGGTCCGACACAAGGGCGACCATCAGGTTGTTCACCATCGTCGCTTTTTTGTCTTCGTCCAAGGTAACAATATTCTGTTCAGAGAGCATGCGCAGCGCATCCTGAACCATACCGACCGCTCCTTCAACGATCTTCTTTCGTGCGGCGATGATCGCCTGTGCCTGTTGGCGGCGCAGCATCGTCTGTGCAATTTCCTGCGCGTAGGCAAGATGACTGATACGCGCTTCGATGATCTCCACTCCCGCTACTTGTAAGCGAGACTGCACCTGCTTCGTCAGCGACTCTGCGATCTCCGTTGGATTACCTCTCAGTGATGCTTTATCGTCCTCATGGGAATCGTACGGATATTCCGACGCCAGCGCGCGGATGGCAGTTTCACTTTGGATCGCGACGAACTGCTCGTAATTCTCCACGTCGAACAGCGCGCGCGCCGAATCGATCACGCGATAGACAACGACTGCACCGATCTCGATCGGATTGCCGTGAAGGTCGTTCACTTTGATCCGCTCGCTGTTGAAGTTGTGGATGCGCAGCGAGACATGCTTCTTTGTGACAAAGGGATTTGCGAAAAAGAATCCGGCATCACGGACCGAGCCGACATACTTTCCGAACATCACCAGTACGCGAGCTTCGTTCGGCTGCACGATAAAGAATCCGCTGAAGCTCAGGAAATTTGCGATCACAAGCGGAATGAACACGATCAGCATCGCCGGTATCTCAAGCCGGATCATCATCACCAGCCAGTAAATATTAAAGATCGATAACGCCAGGACAAGGAACAGCATAAAATAACCATTCAATTTTTTGGCACTTTTTTCAACGATTGTCTGCATAACAAACCCCTTTCTTATTTTGATATTGTAATGATATCATCTTAATATCGTAAAAGCAAGAGAAAAGTTTCAATAAAAAACCCATGAAAAATCACTGATTTTCATGGGTTGGTCTAATTTTGTAGAGAAATTACCCTTTTCCATTACATAGAGCACTCATTATTTGATTACTGTCATTTTTTTAACTTCCGAGAATCCCGTGGCGGATAATTGGTAAAGATATACTCCGCTTGACAAATGAGATGCATCGACAACGATAGAAAACGTACCGGGCTGCTGGTGTTGTTGCCGGATGGTCATCACTTCTCTGCCCAGTAAATCATAGACGGTTATTCTGACCGGGCCGGCATGAGATATCCCGTACTGAATGGTTGTTGTCGGGTTGAACGGATTGGGATAATTCTGAGAAAGGGAATACTGCTCCGGATGAGAACTGCGTTCTTCAACACCGAGTGAGACGTTCTTTATCTGCAGCGAATCATAGATGCTGATCCCCTTTTTGGTGATGATCGTGACCGTATCCCCGTATCGCGGAATTTCATGATCATTATTTGCGGCGATGTTCACAAACCATGTGATCCTCTTTTTTCCAAGAATATTCTCTACAAAATAGAATGGTATGATATTTGGAATAGATCTATCAAAGTAAAATTCAATCGGTTTTCCCGATCCTTTTTCGACAACGTTCACGTTCACCGATTCCGGCGGCGTAGAGTACCCGACATACGGCGCAAGGTCGACGGTAATTCCTTTGGCGCCAAAAATGATCTTATAGTCTTTGGGATTGGCGTATCCATAGACCTCTTCATTGGATGGGTTAAGTATTTCGATCGGTGCGATCGTTATTGCGGGTGGAAGAGAGTCCTTTCTGGACCAGTATGCCGTATCCTTTTGGGTTCCGGGATCATCTATGGATAATCGTATTCCGTCAAAGATCGGCATCTCTGTTCCCGGCATCAGATCTACGTGGTCGAGCGGCGTGATATTCTTTGTTGCATTAAAGACGGTAACGGTCTTCGGTTTGAGCGCTGTGGTGTCGGTGAATGAAACAATATATGTATCCGATGTTGTCTTCGATTTGTCTACGATTCCCAGGGTTATTTTCGCTTGTGTTGAGCCGGACAATATTTTCACATTCGATTGTGCTGCGATATTCCTTGGTGTGTTTTTCACGAACGGTTCGGTCGAGTCAGACCAGAACACCAATCCGTCCGTTAATTCTATCTTCAATTTGAATTTGGTGCTGTTCGGCATTTCCGCAACACTCAGAGCAATATTCTGCGGAACAGTATCGGACACGACCGCCAGCTCCTGATGTTTGATAAAATTCCCGCCGACCGAGTAATATATTCTTGCGGTAAGATTCTTGTTGTCCGGATCACCGGCGAGAATTTGTAACGGAAGCGTTGCTGCGGTCACGGTTGATGCTTCGGTCGGTCCGGACACGATCTTGACGAACGGTGTACCGTTACCGTTGTTATTGACGGAAATGCTCGTTCCGCTTTCCATAACCCCGTTGTATGTCCCGGCAGAATCTTTAAAGAATATTCTGAGCTTACCAAACGCACAGTCGGAGGTGGTCGCGGTGTTCCACAAGAACTCACCCTTGTCCTGTGATCCCTCTCCGATCGTTATCCATGTCGCACCGGCATCCGGGCTAAAATAGATCTCCGTGGTTCCCGAAGGGTTGTGGATCGGCCATTGGATCGGAACGACAGCAGCAAGCGTGCGCGCAAAAGAGAACGCCGGGAGTGAAAGCTGCGAAAGCACGTTCGATAGATTGAAATTTTTTTGCGCCAATACTTTTCCCAGCTTGATCTTTTGAAAGATCCCGGGTGAGAAGTAATCATATGCTATTGCCGTAACGATCCTTTTCTTGCCTTTAGACGGAATGCTGAAATATTTTGAACCAAAGGTGTAATCACCATCCTGGCCGTACAATACGGTCGTATCATTGACAATGCTTTGCGGTACACTATGGTAACCGGGGCCGAACTGTTTCCACAAGAGTTCATCGTCCCCCAAGCTGATCGAATTTGAAGGGGTGAAATACATATAGCTCGCGATCGATTCGCCCACACTTGTTTGAAGGAGGGCTTCACCGATTTTCCCCACGGAACCACGCCAGAACGGATTGCGATAATTATTATTGTCAAAATCGCCGGCAACCACAACATTCTCCTTTTTATAAAGAATGGAATAATCATCATCATATTCATTGAAATATTGCGGTCCGAAAACTCCGATCAGTGTCCCCGTAAGATGTCCGGCGAAGACCTTATTATAGTCATACGAACTCTCATTGGTGATATCATAGACTCGGAACAGAATATCATTGAACAGCGGATGCGTGTACTGCAGATACCGAACATCAACGCGAAGTCCTGCTCCTTTTCGCAAAAGATTGAGTGTGTCGGGAAGATAAACCATTCCTTTGGGATTGTTCGCTGCATAAAAGAATCTGACATCGTTCTGATCATCCAATTGGAAATATGATTCAAGGTCCGCAACCGTTGTGTTCGCCCCGTTGAGTCCCTTCCATGAACCCGCCCAGGAACTCGGCCATGTTGAGGGATCATTGCTCATTGCTGCGCTGGTTTGGGCCGGATTAAAAAATCCATCAACCGGCATGAATGTCCACGGAATTCCGCCAGAGGATTTGTCGTTTGTATCAAAACTCGATGCCGGTCTGCTGATAGGAGAGGTCACGACTGAATGTATGGTATCGGGTTTTCCGTCTCCATTATAATCCCTAATGGGAAATTCTACTCCGATCAAAAGACTGTTGTCGCCGAGATACCCATTCGTTGCTTTCGGCCAGGTCCCGCGCGGACGCGTATCGACGGGTTGACCGATCACACCCCAGTTGCCGAACACGGTTCGGATGTTATTGCCGTTCATGACGGCCGATTTGTAATATGAGGGGCCGCTTTGTTGGGCATGGAGCGAAATCGAAAGTAGGATAATATGGAATAATTTGTTTTTCATTTGATCGTCTGGGTTGGTGTATGAGGAATAGAAAAAAAATACGCCAAACTTCCTCGTGACACAATCTTTAAACCCCAATGGCCTAATATGCCAATCGATTTTTTTTCTTTAAAACAACAATCCCTGAATTCTTTCAAATTCAGGGATTGGGTGATGCTGTTTAAAAGTTGTAGGACCCCTTGAAGGTGTCCTACAACTACTTGCTACCGCTGCTCCACAAAATCATAGAACTGCACTTTAATATCGAACTCCTGTCCCGCTTTGTAATGTTGTTCGAATTTTCCGGGAAGGGGCTTTACGACCTTTACGGTCGCCCAGCATCCCTGTGCTTTTTCGATCGTCGCTTCGTAGACGGGAACATCGTTCAGCACGCAGGTATACGTCTTGCCGATCTCGGGTGCGTTCTTCAATTCGTGTGTATGCATATCGTTCTTTCTATCTTAAAAAATCCTGTAGGGACGACATACTATGTCGTCCCTACAATTATGACGTCCCTACATTATGTTTCGGATGATGCACAGCATCGTCCTACAATGTTATGCTGTGGCTGCCGGTTTCTTCATGCGGCTGAACAGAATGTATGCCGCAGCAAGAACGACCAGTCCGATCAGACCGTAGAGCAGCCAGTTGCCCGGCTTCACTTTGGAATACCAGAGCTGCACTTTCGTGTCGAGGTCCGCAACATTCGCATCGGTGATCATGTTGTGCTCTTTCATTACGGGCACCCAGACCGGTTTCAATTCTTCGGACCAGATCTTCTCGAATGCAAGATACACATCATACGGAGCGACATCGCTCTTCGGCGCCGTTCCGGTCACCTGATCGTCGATGAACTTCGCCAGGATGTTGTGGATGTCGCTGCCGGCGGTGATCGGCGCAACATTCAGCTTTGCAGCGGAGAAGGTATTGTTCAGTGCTTTCCAGAATGCATCGTCCACCTTTGCATGCCAGCCCATGATCATTGTATCGATCGCCGGGATCTCGCTTGCTTTCTCTTTGTTGGAGAGATACGCATCGCCGATCAGTTTCTTCACGCCGTTCCATTTGGATTCGAATGTGCGCTGTTCAGCATACAATTTCGCAACGTCCGAACCGGAAAGGAGTGTGGAGGAAAGGAACTCAAGATTGTCCGCAACCGCACGCTTCACGTTCGAGAGCACGTTGCTCTTCTCCAGCTTCGCCTGCTGATTCTTCTGAACATCGCCGTTCGGCTGGATGTTCTTGTCATACTGCGCGAACATGCTGTCCACCAGCGCAAACACCGCTTTATCGCGCTTCGCAATGCTCTCGCGGAGCGTCTTCACGATCCCTTTCAATGAATCGATGGAGGCCTTGGCGTTCTTCAATTGTGCAAGCAGCGATGCGTTCTCGCCGTTCAGTTTTCCGACCTGTTCGGTGAGCACAGTGACCTGTGCTTCCAGTTCGGCGATGCGCGCGGCGCTCTCGCCGATCGCTTTCACCTTCTGTTCGGAATAGGTGAACTGTGCCTTCAGCTTGTCGATGCTCGTGTCGAAATCATCGGGGAACAATGCTTTGTTCAGGAACGCGCTGTATGGTTTGTATTCCGCTTCCAGTGCCGTGACCTTCTCTCCGACCTTGGTCATCTCTTCGGGTGTGCCGGCATCGTTGATGGATTTCAGCAAGGATTTATATTCTTTTTCAAAATCCCGCTTCACTTCGGAATTGGAACGCTCCTGTGCAGAGACGAACGTGAACACGAACGCGCTCAGCAAAAGAATGGTTAATTGTTTCATTGACTCCTCCTTAAGGATGGAATAACGTGTACTGCGAAAATAATTATGCTGTTCGTTTCCGTGTGCCGAGATAGACCCCGACAAACACCGCCACCACAAGCGCTGCGATCAGAATGTACGACAGCGTGCTGCTCTCGATCGGTTTGGTGCTTGCGGACCATGATTTCACTTTTGCATCGATCTCCGCCATCTGTTCCTGCGTGAACAGTCCGTGACGGACCATCACCGGTATCCACGACGGTTTTACTTTGCTTCCCCAGGTGTTGTAGGCGAATGCTTCGAACGTGACGGACCGTTCTTCGATAGACCGATTCGCGCTGTTCTGCATCTCATCATCGATGAATTTGGTGATGTTCGCATACATCTGCTCGCCGTTATAGAAGGGAACAATCGGAAGTTTTTCCTGCGCGAACACTTCGTTCAGCCCTTTCCAGAAGGTGCTGTCTGTGAGTGTGCGCCAGCCGCCGATAAGGCCGTTGATCTCCGCAACTTCTTTTGCCTGGATCGATGACGGGACGTATGCTTTAGCAAGTTTCTGTCCTACCCCTTTCCACGATGATTCGAAACGTCGCTGTTCGTTTAGCAGCTGCGGTATCTGCTGCGGCGAGAACGACGCGGAGGAAAGGAACATGATATTGTCCGACACCGAACGTCTGATGCTGGCAACTACATTCTTTTTTTCCAGCACCGACAATTTTTTCATGTCTGTTCCGGAGATCGCATCTGTATCATACTTCACGAACAGACTGTCCACCAGTGCGAAGACCGCTTCGTCCCGCTTCTGGATCTCATCCTGCAGCGTTGCGATCGTCTTCTTTAAAGAAGCGAGTTCCGCCTGCGCTTTTGCCAGCTGTGAACGGAGGGTTGCGTTCTCTTCTTTTAAGGACTGCACCTGATCATTCAGCGATGCGATCTCTTTTTCCAATTGTGATGCGCGGATCTTTTTTTCGGCGAGTTCTTTGGAGCGTTTCAGCCGGTCGATCAATCCGTCATAACCGTCCGGAAAGATCGCTTTGTTCAGGAATTCCTGATGCGGTTTGAATTCGGCCTCGAATGCCGAGACATCCTTCAGCAGTTGCGTAAGCGTAGCTTCGTTGTCCGCGCTGTTCAGATTCTTGGTGAGAAGAACGAACCGCGTTTCAAAATCCCGCTTTACCTCGGATTGGGTCCGCTCCTGCGCATTCATCCCGCCGATGAATAACAGAGCTCCTGCGAGGAGAATGATGGCGTTCTTCATTTCTTACCTCCGACCGGTTGTGCGCCTCCCTTGGTCAGTTGGAATTTCTCTTTGCCGTTCCACAGTTCGATGTAGGAATCCTTCTGATCGAACTTCGGATCATCCATCTGTTTCTCTGCGGAGATCACCAGCGTATTGTTCACGGCAAGCGCACCTTCGCTCTGCGCAAGAACATAGACATTTTTGAATTTTTTTGCGGTCAAATAATAGAAGCCCGCTTTGTCGCGGATGAGGCGGATCTCTTTCGTATTCTTTGCCGCCATGGAATCTTCGGCAAACTCTTTTGCAAGGAGCGGTGTAACGGTGAATGCAACACTGTACCGTTTTGCTTCAACCATTCCTTTTGCGCCGACCTCTATGATCTCCTCGGCCGCCCAGGAAAAATCCGCGGGCTGCAGCTGGAGCGATGAACATCCGATGAGCATCATCGAGATGAGGAATCCGAATGACACGAGAATCTTCTTCATGGTGCTTCTCCTTCTTTGATGGAAATATTATTTTTTACCTTTTTTCTTCGGTTGTGGTTTTGTTTTGGTCTTCTGCTTCGGTGCCGGTTTTGCCGGAGCCGGTTTCTTTACCGATTTTTGTTTCGGTGCAGGTTTTTCCTTCTTTGCCGGAGCGGATTTCTTTCCGCTCTTTTCTGTTTTTGCTTTCTTTTCCGGAACCTCAGGCTTCACCGTTTTTGCGGGAACTGCCGTTTTTCCTTTATTATCATTCTTCTGTTTCTTCAGGGCTTTTTTTTTATCGCCGAACAGATCATTCTGTTCCGCGGTGTCGTCGTTGGTTACCGTGGGAGCGGCCGTCCTGGCTTTTTCCGCGGCTTCCAATTGCTTCTCTTCTTCATCCTCCGACGTGACAATCGCGATCGCCGTCACCGCATCGTTGGCGCCCAGCCGTATGAGTCGGACACCGGAAGTGTTCCTGCCTGAGACGCGAATGTCTTCCGCGCGCTGGCGGATGATCATACCGCTGGAGGAGACCACGACGATATCATCGGTGTTCTGCACCTCTTTAATAGCGATCATCTTGCCGGTCTTTTCGTTCGCTTTCAATGTTGCGATACCTTTTCCGCCGCGGTGGCTTACTCTGTAGTCGCCGAGATCGGAACGTTTGCCGAAGCCGTTCTCTGTTGCAACAAGGATGGTCGTCTTCAACCGTTTCAGCGAGACGGCGCCGATCACTTTATCGCCGGTTCCCAACTTGATCGCGCGGACGCCTGATGCCGACCGACCCATGGCGCGTACTTCACTTTCCGGGAACCGGATAGCGATACCTTCGTGTGTTCCAATAACGAGTTCGTGTGTTCCGTCCGTCAGTTTCACGTCGCGGAGCAGGTCCTTGCCGTCCAGCGAGATAGCGCCGATACCATTCTTGCGCGGATTGCTGAATTCCATCAGCGATGTCTTCTTCATCTGTCCCTCTTCGGTGACCATGAAGACGAACTGGTTCTCGCTGAATTCTTTGACGCTTAAGAAGGCCGTAATGTTCTCATCCGACTCTTTTGCAATGAGATTGGTGATCGCTTTTCCTTTGGATGCTCTGCCTCCTTCGGGAACTTCGAACACTTTCAGCCAGTAGCACTTTCCTTTATCCGTAAAGAAGAGGATGTAGTTGTGCGTACTGGCGATGAACATATGTTCGACAAAATCGTCCTCGCGTGACGCTGCGCCGGTCACACCCTTTCCTCCTCGGGATTGTCTGCGGTAACCGCTCACCGGGAAGCGCTTGATGTAGCCGCCGTGCGAGATGGTGATCACCACTTCTTCTTCGGCGATCATATCCTCGATCTTGAACTCGGTCTGTTTCATGACGATCTCGGTGCGGCGTGCGTCGCCGAACTTTTCCTTCATCAGCAGAAGTTCTTCTTTGATGATCTGCATCTGAAGCTGTTTGCTGCCGAGGATCGCTTTCAGTCTGTTGATCAGTTTGATCAGTTCCTTGTATTCATCTTCAATCTTCTTCCGTTCCAGTCCGGTGAGACGCTGCAGACGCATGTCGAGGATCGCCTGTGCCTGGATCTCGGAGAGTTTGAACTTCTTCATCAAACCCTGACGCGCCGTATCGGTATCTTTGGACGCTTTGATCAGTTTGATGATCGCGTCGATATTATCGAGCGCGATGATGTATCCTTCTAAAATGTGTGCGCGTTTTTCCGCAGCATCAAGATCGTATTTCGTCCTGCGCACGATCACTTCGTTCCGGTG
>JBMOHT010000147.1:0-9852 GCA_049317705.1 Bacteroidota bacterium
GGAGCTCAGGTCAGTTTTATAGCGCGTGTCGGAAATGATGCTCTCGGCAAAGAGGGAATTCAGCATTTGAAGAATGAGGGGATCGATACTCGGTTCATTGTGTGTGATAATGAGGTGTCTACCGGCGTGGCGTTCATCGTCGTGGATGAGCGTGGTGAGAACAGTATTGTTGTTGCTTCCGGCGCTAATGCACGGCTGAATGATACGGACATCAGCGCTGCCACAGAAGTGATCGCTGCATCGAATGTGCTGCTGGTCCAATTGGAATCACCGATCCAAGCGGTCCGCTCTTCCATCGCATTGGCACGAAGAACGGGCACACTGGTCATTCTGAATCCTGCGCCGGCCCAGCCTTTGGATAGACAATTCCTTCAGGAGATCGACATCATCACACCGAATGCTGTAGAGGCGGAGATGATCACCGGTATCAGCGTCACCGGGGATGAAAGTCTTCGAATGATCTCTGATAAATTCAGAGAATACGGAGTGAAGAATACGTTGATCACCCTCGGTTCAAAAGGAGTATACATCGGAACACCGACCTCCAATGAGATGATCCCTGCAAAGAAGGTCCGTGCGGTGGATTCGACGGGAGCCGGTGATGTGTTCAGCGGATCGCTGGCGGCATTCCTTTCCGAAGGACTTCCCTTGGAAAGAGCGGCGATGATGGCAAACATCTCCGCATCTATATCAGTCACCAGGATGGGTGCCCAGAATTCGGCTCCGTCAAGAAAAGAGATCGATCGGAGTATGTCGGATCATATCCTGACTGAACCCATCCCGATTCTTTAAGATGAAATTGTTGTAAACGTTTTATTCACCCAATACGGAGGATCCAATGAACACAAAAAAACTATTTTCGATCGCTGTTGTTCTTCTGATGATGTTTGGTCAGATGAGTGTGGGGCAAGACAGCAAGAATATGTCCCTGATCGGTAACTACGGAAAAGGGGAAGGCGAGTCCAAAGGTGTGTTTGCCGCCGGCTCCATCGTCTATTACGGACTGGGAAATAAAGTTCAGATCGCCAGTTTCTCCAATCCGGCAGCGCCGTTGAAGATCGGCAGTGTGATCCTAACCGATGTCGTAGAGGATCTTGTCCGCACATCGATCAATGGTACGCAATATCTTGTTGTGACCGGCGGCAGTAAAATGTGGCTGGTGAATGTTCAGAATCCAACGACTCCTTCACTTGTTGCAACGGTCGAAGTTGCCTCCGGAACTACCGCTGAAGGGATCGCTACAAGCGGAACATTTGCCTACGTCGCAGGCGGCAGTGCCGGATTCAAGATCTATAATATCGCAACACCGGCAACTCCGACCTTGGTCACTTCGATCGACACTCTGGCATATTGTGAAAGTGTGATCATCTCAGGACAGTATGCATATATCGCAGCAGGTTCACGCAGTCATATTTTAGATATCACGAATCCGGCTGCACCGACCTATGTCGGCCGCATCAATGGTTACGGCGGGTACCACCAGCATATCAATGTGCGTTCCGGATATGCCTATGTGGCTAACTATGATGCAAGTCTTTCAGTGGTGAATGTCACCAATCCTGCTGCGCCGGTGAATGTGATGGATCTTCCTTCAGGTTACAGGACCGCACGAGTTATCTTCGACGGGAATTATGCGTATGTGGCAGTCGGTGATACCGGAGTTGTGATCTATAATGTGCTTAATCCTGCAGCACCGGTGCTGACGAGCAAGATCAAAACGACCGGCAGAGCGGCATCAATCTATTATGGAGCGATTACCATCGGCGGCACTCCAACAGGGCATGTCTTTGTTGCGAACAGGAATCCTGCTCCCGGTGTCAGCGCGATCAATGTCTCGGTCCCTGCAACACCGACAACATCGGCGTTCCTTGCCGCGCTGGCAGCGCCATCGGGCACGGCGTACATTCCTTTCTATTCTTCGGGAAAAGTGTACGTTGCGTACGGAACAGCCGGACTGCGTATCATCGATGTCAGTAATCCTTCAAGTGTCTCCTTACTTTCTACAGCAGATCTCGGCGGTGATTCCCGTGCCGTAGTAGTAAGCGGAAACTACGCATACGTTGCGGCTCGTGATTCCGGCGTTTTCGTAGTAGATGTGACCAATCCGGCAAGTCCTATTAAATTAAAAACGATCAAAACTCCCCGCGCCCGCGGTATCGCCATCAGCGGGACTAAGGTATACGTTGCAGCAAGCGATAGCGGAATGGGAGTGATCGATATCAGCACCCCGGCTAATCCTTCAGTGATCAAATATACCGGCAGCAGCACGTACGGCGAAAACGTTGCAGTGAACGGCACCATTGCCGGATTGACCGATTATAGCCGTATCGCATTCTATGATGTGACGAATCCGGCTGCACCGGTGAAAAAAGGAACAACCGTTGATTTCAAAACCGGTAACGAAGGATTTGAGATCTCCGGCGGGAACGCTTACGTACCGGATGGCGACAGTCTGAAAGTATTCAACATCAGTAATCTCAATACACCGGTGATGTCGGCAAAAGTGAAGACCGGCGGGTACGGATATAATTCTGCTGTTGCAGGAAAATATTGCTATGTCGCTTCTGAAGCTACAGGAGTCCGCGCGATCAATATCACGAATCCTGCCGCACCGGTAGAGGACGGATATTATGATGGAGTTCCACAGTCCCGCGGTGTTGCTGCAGACGGGAAATACGTTTACGTGGCAGAAAAAGGGGACGGCCTCACAGTCTATTCGAACGATCTCGTAACATCGGTCGGGAATGAGAACGGAATGATCCCGGAGTCGAATGTTCTGCATCAGAATTATCCGAATCCATTCAACCCTTCCACCACCATTTCATTCGAATTGAAGCAGAATGCGACGGTATCATTAGAAGTGTTCAACACTCTTGGACAGCGTGTTGCGGTGCTGATGAGCGGTCGGATCGCTGCCGGTTCATATACTGTTCCGTTCAACGGAACGGGTTTGGCATCAGGTATCTACCTTTATAGAATGCAGGCAAACGGAGTGACATTCTCCAAAAAGATGTCCTTAATGAAATAACAGTCTTAGTATCGGACGGAATGGAGGTGTTCCATTCCGTCCGTTAAATAAAATATTCAACGATATCAGTCAAAAGAAACCTGTAACCAATAATCCACTGTTCCTCCACCTCTTCTCTAAGGAGGTTTTATGAAACATAGCAAGATACTAATTCAAATACTGCTCTTGTGTTCTTTGGTGAGCCTCTCTGTGTTTGCACAGAATCCTCTCACGAACACGATCTCTGCTGTCGGCGTGTTGGGTACGAGTGACTTTATTACCAATACGAATTATACATCGCCGACGATCTCAACATTAGCTGAACCGGCCGGAGTCGCCATCGATCCGACGACAGGAAAGATGTTCGTCGCCGACAGGGACAATCGGAGAGTACTTCGTTTCAGCAGTGCTGCAAAGATGATCAACGGTTCATCTGCAGAGGCGGTCTTCGGTCAGCCTGATTATGTAACACGGACGGCGAATACCGGCGGCATCTCGGCTTCGTCGATGAATAATCCGAATGCAGTATATGTTGACGCTGCCGGACGTTTGTGGGTTGCAGACAGGGATAATAACCGTATCCTGAGATTCGATAATGCATCGTCAAAAACGAGTTCCGCTGCAGCTGATGGAGTGCTGGGTCAACTCACATTCACAACGAATACAGCGAATTGCACACCCGGAACGATGAGTGCACCGGCAGGACTGATGGTGGATGGAAGCGGTCGCCTTTGGGTTGCAGACAGAGCGAATAACCGTATAACACGATTCGACAATGCCGCTGCAAAAGCGAATGGCGCTGCCGCAGACGGTGTGTTAGGACAGGCCGATCTTTTGACGGGAACGACAGGAACAACTGCCGCAACGTTGAGTGCTCCCTGGGGTGTATATGCAGATAAGGGGGGACGTGTGTGGGTCGCGGACAGAGGGAACAGCCGTGTCTTGCGATTTGACAGTGCTGCAACAAAAGCGAATGGAGCTGCGGCAAATGGAGTGTTGGGACAATCAACATTCACTACCTCAGTGTATGCAAAAACTCAAGCTGGACTTGGCGAACCTCGAGGCGTAGCTGTGGACGCATTGGGAAGATTATTTGTAACGGATGAAGGAAATACAAGGATCATGGTCTATAATGGTGCTGCATCCAAAGCAAATGGTGCGAACGCGGACAATGTGATCGGACAAATTGATTTTGTCACAGATGCCGCCCCAAATCCTCCGTCAGCAACGAGTTTGAATTATCCGCTGTCCTTATTCATCGACTATGCAACGAATAATGTTTGGGTGCCGGATCTGGGAAATCATCGCGTGCTGCGCTTCGATATCGGACCGCCTGTCGCTGTGGGAGTTTTGGGAGCACCGGATTTTGCAACGAATACAAATTATACTTCACCTTCAACAACAACACTTGCCGAACCGGCGAGCGTTGCGATCGATCCGACTTCAGGTAAACTGTTCGTCGCTGACCGGGACAACCGTAGAGTGCTGCGTTTTGGTTCCGCTGCGAAGCTGGTGAATGGTTCTGCTGCTGAAGCAGTATTTGGTCAGGCGGATTTTGTGACACGCACAGCGAATGCCGGAGGATTATCTGCATCATCAATGAATAATCCCAATGCTGTGTCCGTGGATGCCAATGGACGTTTATGGGTAGCTGACAGGGATAATAATCGTATCCTGCGATTCGACAACGCATCAACAAAAGCAAGTTCAGCTGCAGCTGATGGAGTATTAGGTCAGCCAGATTTTGTTACGAACACCTCCGGTGCAGCCGGCGGGAAAATGAATGCCCCGGCTTGTGTTTATGCCGATGCGAACGGGCGCGTGTGGGTCGCTGACAGAGCGAACAACCGCGTGCTGCGTTTTGACAATGCAGCGGCAAAAGCAAACGGCGGTGCGCCGAACGGTGTCTTAGGACAGTCCGATTATTCATCCACAACAAGCGGAACCACAGCATCATCAATGAGCGCTCCCTGGGGTATATTCTTTGATGTGAACGGACGGTTGTGGGTTGCCGACAGATCGAACAGCCGTGTCTTGCGCTTTGACAGTGCTGCCACAAGATCGAACGGAGCAGCAGCGAGTGGTGTCTTAGGACAAGCATTATTTACGACATCAGCATTTGCAAAATCGCAATCAGCACTCGGTGAACCGCGTGGTGTTGCTGTCGATGCATCGGGCAGATTGTATGTCGCAGATGAGGGAAATACGCGCGTGATGGTGTATGACAACGCTGCAGCGAAAGCGAACGGCGGGAACGCCGATAATGTCTATGGGCAAATCGATTTTGCGTCGGATAATTCTTCCAGTCCGCCAACGGCGAATAGTTTGAATTATGCACTATCGCTCTTCATCGATAACCTGAACAGCACGGTGTGGATCCCCGATGTCTATAATCATCGTGTATTGCGGTTCAACGGACCGAAGATCACTCTTTCCGCTCCGGCGGCTCCACAGAGTCTTGCAGCGGCACGCAGTATTGCAAAGGTGACGTTGAACTGGAGTAAGAATACGGAAGGTGATTTTGCCCGATACAGAATTTACGGCGGAACAACGGCCAATCCGACAACGAAGCTCGATTCAACTACCGGCGGGATATCCGATGTCACCAAGGTGATCACCGGTTTGACCAATGAAACAAAATACTATTTCCGCATCACTGCCGTCAATATCTATGGAATGGAAAGCGGTTATAGTAACGAAGTGAGTGCAACGCCGTCAACGATCGGTACGGCTGTCGGAGTATTAGGAGCAGCCGATCTGGTGACCAATACAAATTATACATCGCCGACAACAACAACATTGGCTGAACCTGCGAGTGTTGCGATCGACCCGACGAGCGGCAAATTGTTTGTCGCAGACCGCGATAACCGCAGAGTCCTTCGCTTCTCATCGGCTGCAAAACTGATCAACGGTTCAGCAGCTGAAGCTGTATTCGGTCAGGCTGATTTCGTCACACGTACCGCCAATGCCGGTGGGATCTCTGCTTCATCCATGAATAATCCGAATGCGGTCTCAGTTGATGCAAACGGACGGTTATGGGTAGCGGACAGAGACAACAACCGCATTCTTCGTTTTGATAATGCATCAACAAAAGCCAGTTCATCTGCTGCTGATGGTGTCCTGGGACAGCCTGATTTCGTCACCAATACAACAGGCGCAACAGGGGGGAAAATGAATGCTCCTGCCTGCGTGTATGCCGATGTCAATGGACGAGTATGGGTTGCCGACAGAGCAAATAACCGAGTTCTGCGTTTTGATAATGCGGCGGCGAAAGCGAACGGCGGTGCTCCGAACGGCGTTCTTGGGCAAGCTGATTATTCTTCAACGACCAGCGGAACAAGCGCTTCAACAATGAGCGCCCCGTGGGGAGTGTTCTTTGATGTGAACGGACGATTGTGGGTTGCAGACAGATCGAACAGCCGTGTTCTTCGATTTGATAACGCAGCAGCGAAATCAAACGGTTCTGATGCTAACGGTGTGTTAGGTCAAACAACGTTCACGACATCTGTCTATGGAAAAACACAATCCGCCCTTGGCGAACCGCGCGGTGTTGCGGTCGATGCATCCGGAAGACTGTATGTTGCGGATGAAGGGAATACGCGCGTGATGGTCTATGACAATGCTGCAGCTAAGGCAAACGGCGGCAATGCCGATAATGTGTACGGTCAGAGCGATTTCATATCGGATAATTCTTCGAATCCTCCTTCCGCTACCAGTTTGAGTTATCCCATTTCGGTGTTCCTGGATAATGCGAACAGCACGGTATGGATCCCGGACGTGTATAATCATCGTGTACTGCGGTTCAACGGTCCGGCGATGAATGTTACTGCACCGGCAGCTCCGCTGAATCTTACTGCAGTTCGCGGTACGGGTCAAGTGACATTGAAATGGAGCAAGAATACCGAAGGTGATTTCGTCCGTTACAGGATCTACGGCGGCACATCAGCAGCTCCGGTAACAAAGATCGACTCGACCACCGGCGGTATTGCTGATACAGCCAAAGTGATCACCGGATTGACGAATGAAACGAAGTACTATTTCCGTATCACTGCGGTCAATATCTACGGACAGGCCAGTGCATACAGCGTTGAAGTGAACGCAACGCCGTCAACGACCGGAGTCGGTAACGAAGATAATTCGATCCCGACGGTCTATTCACTCTCGCAGAACTTCCCGAACCCGTTCAATCCGTCAACGACGATCCAATTCGGATTGCCCGAAGCAAGCAATGTAACATTGACGATATATGATATGCTCGGCAGGGAAGTGACGACACTGTACAATAGTGAGCTGTCAGCAGGATATCATACGTATCAATGGAACGCATCCGGCTTGTCGAGCGGCGTGTATGTCTACCGTATCAATGCTACATCGATGAAGCAGAATGAACAGAAGACCTTTACCCAGGTGAAGAAACTCATGCTTCAGAAATAAGGTTCATGTGTTGAATGCCCTTGAAAGGTCTGTCCGGACGGGGAGAATATCTCCGCTGCGGCGCAGCCTTTCAGGGGCTTTATATATGGTAATATTTGGTCTGTTGTTTCGACCGGCAAATGTTTTACTTTCTTAAAAAAATGAGACAATATACGATTACGAATGGATTGTTCTGTCGGCTGCCGCATCAATTACTCTGGTTTGTCATCGGCATAATAATGTTCCCGGTGCAGAGCGTTTCACAACAAAATCCACTCGCATCATCTGCTGCTCCTACCGCGAGTAATTTCACATATCCTCAATCACTGTACATTGACTCGAAGGCGGGCCAGATCTGGGTGACGGATTTCAGCAATAATCGGGTCATGCGCTTTGATGTTTCGTCCCTGACATCTGTTGAACGTGAAATGCCAACAACGATGCCATCAGGATATGTACTGATGCAAAATTATCCTAATCCATTCAATCCTACGACACATATTACATTCTCTTCGGCAAAGACCGTTCAGGTGCAGCTTATCGTGAGCGATCTTCTCGGAAGACAATTGGCTACTGTGTTCAGCGGCATTGCATCGGCACAGAGGATGTACACGGTTGCATTTGATGCCCGCAATCTTGCCAGCGGCATCTATCTGTATTCTCTCCGTTCACCGGACGGCAGCATCATCAAAAAGATGACAGTGATAAAGTAGTTCCTGATTTTCAAAAAGGATCAATAGTAGCCATGATTGCAGTTCGTTCGATCGTTGTAATGATATTCATATTGTCCTTTTCCGGGTATGCACAATCGCCATTATTCAACAATATGCCTGCCGGCGGCGTTCTTGGACAATCGAATTTTACATCCAACCTGTCTGGTGCAGGCGCTGCCTCGCTGAATTCTCCCGCAGGTGTTGCCGTCGATCCGATGACGGGAAAACTATTCGTCGTGGATCGGTACAATAACCGTATCCTTCGATGGAGTTCTTCCGCTAAGATGACGAACGGTTCATCAGCAGAAGCAGTCCTTGGTCAGCCGGATTTTTTCACTGTCAGCTCAGGATTGTCTGCAGCAAAACTGAATGATCCGCTGCGTGTGTGTGTGGACAGTGCGGGACGTCTTTGGGTGAGTGATTATCTCAATAATAGAGTACTGCGGTTCGACAACGCGTCATCAAAATCCACCGGTGCTGCTGCAGATGCTGTGCTTGGTCAACCGGATTTCACGACAAATTCCGGAGCGACCACCGCAGTAAAGATGAAAGGGCCCGTCGGTGTATGTATCGATAAAAGTGGAAAGTTGTGGGTGACCGACCGGCTGAATCATCGCGTGCTCCGTTTTGATAACGCCGCTTCACTGACCAACAGAGCAAACGCCAACGGAGTTCTCGGCCAGCCCGATTTTACCACAGGCACACTCGGACTCTCAGCCATAAAGATGAACCGTCCAATGGGTGTGTATGCTGATGCGCACGATCATCTTTGGGTCTGTGAAGATGATAATAATAGAGTCATACGGTTTGATTCAGTGTCGACCAAAGGCAACGGAGCCGTAGCGGATGGAGTGCTTGGTCAGCCGGACTTGAATACCGGTACGAAGAATTATTCCCGTAATGGGGTCGGAAATCTACGCGGTGTTTATGGGGATGAGGCAGGAAGGCTTTACATTGTCGATGAATCCAATCATCGTGTGATGGTCTTCAATCACGCCGCTGAACGTCCGAACGGGGCATTTGCGGACGTGATCCTCGGTCAGCCGGATTTTGGGAGTGACCCGATCATCCAGCAGGAGATCCAGGATCCATCGACGCTGAACTATCTTTTTTTCATGCCGCGCGATACTTCTGCGGTGGTCAATGGGAAATATCCATTGATCATTTCTCTGCACGGAATTGGTGACGGTGGGACCGAATTATGGCGGGTGAAGAATGAAGGACTCCCGAAAATTCTTGATGGGAAGAATACATTTCCATTCATCGTTGTCTCGCCGCAGTGTCCGTCCACAACCGAATGGTATTATAACGACGGTGTGCAGACGAAAGTGAACAAATTGATCGACAGTGTTATTGCGCGATATCCTGTTGATGTAAAACGAATATATTTGACTGGTCTGAGTATGGGCGGAATTGGAACACTCGACCTTGCCATTCGGTATCCCAATAGATTTGCAGCGCTTCTGCCGTGCGCATTCCGTATCGAGGATGGATGGGACCTGTGCGCCATAAAAAATATCCCAATGTGGGCTTTCCATGGGGAAAAAGACGATATTATCCCGTTTTCCAAGGCGCAGACTGTCATTAACATCCTGACCGTTTGCGGCGCTACCCCTATATTCACATCGTATCCTGATCTATATCATGATTCGTGGACACGAACATATAATAATCCCGCGGTATACGATTGGCTTCTCACGAAGAAAAAACAATGAGTAA
>JBMOHT010000148.1:0-9842 GCA_049317705.1 Bacteroidota bacterium
ATCACCGCCGCTATGAAATAGCATTGCTTTTCCCCCAAGGTAATTCTACATTATTCCTGCTGTTTCACCATCATCATTGTATTGACCCGCCGTTCATTTTGCACATCAGAGAATTTCAACCGCTGCGGTACGGATAGAGGAGTGTATGAACCGAATTTCTAACGTTTTGATCATTATCGTTCTTTTGATTTCATTTGCTTCGGCGCAGTCCGTAACGGTTGGAAAAGGGAGTTACGGAACGACCCTTCCATCCGGCGCCGTCGGTCCGAGGACGAATGCCGGAGCCGATGCTGTCCCAAAAGTATCAAATACCTTCACAAAACCGGTGCAAACCAACGATTTTTGGAGCAGTCTCATCTTTCCGTTCTACGGCGATGCGTATTCCAACAATCTGTATGCCCATCCGCTCTATTACAAGGCGAAGGCCGCCGGTCTTCAGATGGGATACACGACCACTCCGATCTATCCGGCAGCGGATTATATGTTCCCGTTTTCACAGCAGCTCACTGTTGGAGTGGCGGGATTGAATGCACCGAAGGCCGTGACGAATGATTACGGCGATTGGACCGTCACCGCATTATGGGATGACGGTACGCGGACGATGAGGGCAACGCTCGGACATGGAATTCCGTTCGCATTTTTCACCATCAGCGGCGGGAGCGCTTCTGTTCTTTGCAATGCTGCACCGACAATCTGGTACAATCAGCAAGGGGTCATCGGTATGACCGTTGAAGGACGCCATTACGGGATCTTCGCGCCGGACAGTTCGGTCTGGACCGGGACGACGACGCTCCTCTCCGCGTTGAACGGGAAGAATTATTTTTCGGTCGCGCTGCTTCCGGATAATACTCCTGCGACACTTGAAGTGTACCGCAAACATGCTTATGCATTTGTCACGGGAAGCACAGTTTCGTGGAGCTATAACGAAACGACAGCAAAGCTGACATCGACATTCAGCTACACAACAGAACTGAAAGAAGCAAAGAACGGAAATCTGAATCAAACGCTCACGGCATTGTACCGTCATCAATGGATCAACACTTCCGCACCGCTCACAAGCTATGAATACATCTCCACCGCTGGTAAAATGAAAGTGTTCGACGGCAATCAATTCACTACGGAACTGACATTCGAAGGGGTCCTGCCCGCGCTTCCTGATATGGGAGATTACAATCGAGCCGACCTTACTGCGATGGTCAACGCGATTACATCGGAGACACTTCCCGCAACAGGAACAAAAGCCGGAACATATTGGAGCGGCAAAGCGATCGCTCGGTTCGCGCATCTTGTGAATATCGCCGATCAGCTCGGCAACATCACGGCACGGGATTATTTCCTCACCGAAATAAAGAAACGGCTTGAGGAATGGTTCACATCCGGCGGTTCGCAGAGTTATGTCTACAATTCGGCATGGAAAACACTCACGGGATATCCTTCCGAATTCGGCGCGGACAATCAGATCAATGATCATAATTTCCATGCGGGTTATGCGATCATGGGTGCGGCGATCGTTGCGCAGTACGATTCCGCCTGGGCGGCGAAAGAGAACTGGGGAGGCATGGTGGATCTGCTCATTGCGGACGGGAACAATTGGAACAGAAGTGATTCACGGTTTCCGTTTCTTCGATCGTTCGATGCGTATGCGGGACATTCATGGGAAGCGGGACACGGAGACTTCGGCGACGGCAATAACGAAGAATCGAGTTCCGAGTCCATGAATTTTGCCACTGCAGTGACATTGTGGGGAACCATCACACGTCAGGATAGCATCCGCAATCTTGGTATCTATCTTTATACGACCGAACGGACCGCCATTGAACAATATTGGTTCGATGTGGATGATGCTGTCTTTCCGCCGACCTATCCATACAAAGCGCTCGGTATGATCTGGGGTGGAAAAGGGGTTCACTCTACTTGGTTCGGTGCAAATCCCGATTATATCCACGGAATCAACATGCTTCCGTTCAACGGCGGCTCGCTCTATCTTGGACGCCGTCCCGCATATGTGCAGGCGAATTATGACGAAGTAGTGAAGGAACTGAGCGGCGCACAGCCGACATGGAAGGATATCATGTGGCAGTATCTTGCACTGACCGATGCCGCCTCTGCTATATCGCTTCTGTATGCGGATCCATCATACACTCCTGAGGACGGCGAGACGAAAGCGCATACATTCCACTGGCTCTATAATATGAAGAAGCTCGGCAGACTTGAGACTGCGGTGACGGCTGATGTTCCTACATATTCCGTCTTCAAAAATTCCGCGGGAGAGAAAAGTTATGCGGCATTCAATCCATTATCCGATTCTGCGACGGTCCATTTCTCGGACGGATATTCGTTCCGTGTTGCACCGAGAAAAATGCGTTCAGTGAGCACTTCGGCTTCGAATATGAACGCGCCGGTAGTGATCCTGATCGCGGATAAGACCAAAGGAAAAGGTCCGCTCACTGTCAATTTCACGGGAAGCAAAAGTTATGACCGGAACAATTCTCCCGTAACGTATCTCTGGAATTTCGGAGATGGGAAAACATCATCCTTTGCGGATACCGTCCACACATTCAATGATACAGGCAGATATGTCGTCACATTTTCCGTGAAGAATCAGGTCCCATTGACAACGAAAGACAGCGTAGTGATCACTGTGCTTGGGAACGGCACTCCGTACAGCGGTACCGCCGTGATGGTTCCGGCACTGATCCAGGCGGAGAATTATGATAAAGGAGGCGAAGGGATCGCATATCACGATAACGATACGAAGAATGTCGGTCTTGCATATCGTCCCAACGAGGGTGTCGATCTTGAAGGGGCAAACGACGGCGGATTCGATGTGTATTGGATGACGGCCGGAGAGTGGCTCGAATATACGATCCAGGTGCCCAAAGACGGACTCTACGATATCATCCCGAATGTTGCGACCGTTCCCGGTTTCGGTAATTTCCGGGTCTTCATCAATAATGTTGATGTAAGCGGAAAACGCGCGGTGACGAATACCGGCGGGTGGCAGTCGTGGAAACCGATCTTGATACAGTTCGTTCCGCTCAAAGCCGGAAAACAGATCATGCGGATCGAGGTCAACACGGACACACAATCCGAAAAGACGAACTGGCTGTTCAGTTTGAATTCCATCCAGATCAAAGAATCCGTTGTTAACGGCGTTGGCCGCCTCGGCTCAGCACCGCTGCGGTTCGCGTTGGAACAGAACTTCCCGAATCCGTTCAATCCTTCAACGATGATCAACTATCAACTGGAAAAGTACGGTCATGTGACTTTGACCGTCTATGATGCCATCGGCAGGGAAGTATCGATGCTGGTGAATGAAGTGAAAGATGCGGGGAGCTATGCCGTGCTGTTCGAAGGAAAAAACTTATCCAGTGGTATCTATTTTGCAAAATTGCAGAGCGGAGAAAAGACACTGCTGCGGAAAATGACGCTTTTGAAATAGAACACGGATCAGACGGATTCAACGGATCTAAACGGATAATAAATTGTAGGACACCTTTTCAAGGTGTCCCAAACCTGCAACGCATAATTAAAGAGCAATAGAACACGCCCGCTCCGAAGGAGTCCTTCGGATCTTCCAGGCTGTCCAGTGATACTGGCGGTAATGGGCCACGGAAAAAGCGGAAAGAACGGGTTCTCACAGATAACAAATTGTAGGACACCTTTTCAAGGTGTCCCGTGTCGATATCGGATTGAACATCAATCTTGTTTTGTGACAATTCTTTCACAAAATTGAATCACGCGAATTTTTTATATATACCAATGGAACGGATATGATGAAGCGGTACTCGGCAATAGTATTTTTTACACTCGTATCTCTTGTGACGAGTGCTCAATCACAGAACTACAAACTCGTCTGGTCGGACGAATTCGATTCGACCGCGGTGAATACCAGTGAATGGGTCTATGAGGTGAACGGGGACGGCGGCGGGAACAACGAACTGCAGTATTACACCAGTCGGACGCAGAACAGTTCCATTGCTGCCGGAGTCTTTACGATCAAGGCGCTGAAAGAATTTTATCTCAACAAGTCGTATACCTCGGCACGTCTGCACACGAAAAAATCTTGGCAGTACGGTAAGATCGAAGCGCGCATGAAACTTCCGTACGGGAAAGGGATCTGGCCGGCGTTCTGGATGCTCGGTTCGAACATCAACAGCGTCGGCTGGCCAACGTGCGGAGAGATCGATATCATGGAGATGATCGGCGGCACGACCACGGCAAGCGGCGGGGACGGACGTGTCTTCGGAACGGCACATTGGAACAGCGGCGGACATGCTCAGTATGGACTCAGTTACGCACTCGCCTCGGGAAAATTGTCCGACGACTATCATATTTATACGATTGAATGGGATGCATCAAAGATCGTCTGGTATTTTGACAACGCTTTCTACTGCATCATCAGCACATCACCGGCGTCGCTCAATGCGTTCCGTGCACCGTTCTTCATTATTTTAAATCTGGCTGTCGGAGGCAACTGGCCCGGTTCTCCAGACGGGACGACAGTATTCCCGCAGTCAATGGATGTGGATTATGTCCGTGTCTATCAGAATATCCCAACCGGCGTAGAGGAGAATATTGCGGCTCCGAAAGAATTCACGCTCGAGCAGAATTATCCCAATCCGTTCAATCCTTCCACGACGATCCGGTATTCCGTTGCACAAGCAGGACCGGTGAAACTGACCGTCTGTGATGTTCTCGGTCAGGCGGTTGCGACGATTGTGAATGAACGGCAAGGGACTGGTACATATCAAACGCAATTTGATGCATCAACACTTTCCAGCGGATTGTACTTGTACCGGCTTGAATCAGCGGGAACTGTGCTGGTAAAGAAAATGATCTTGCAGAAATAACAGAACGATCATACCGTGTTGTAATACATGCCGTTTTGGTCCAGTGAAGAAATGCTCAATTCATTAACGTATGAAAACAATGCTCCTTTTGGAGCATTGTTTATTTCAGAGCAGATCGATTACTGTTATTGCTCCAAAGAACGGTTTCCCGGTCAGAATAATCGTACCTTAAGGTGAAGGCAGGTATATCCGGAATATGCGTTATGCGTATCGTATAACGGCATTCCGGAAAGTTCTTTGAAAGGAATCCTACGATGAATTCCAACGATGTGGTCATCCGGGAATTTGAACATGAAATCGATGCTGAAATAGCGAAGGGTCATCTTGCGGATGCAGGGATCGTCGCTATGATCGCAAAAGATGACGGTGGAGGGATGATCCCTTCACTGCAGAATGCCGACGGTGTACAGCTGATCGTTCCACTACATCAAGCCGCTGCGGCGCGATCCGTTTTAGGAACGAAGAACGAAGAATAACAATATCACACAATCCTTTGTTGATCGTTCATCATTGCTGAAAATATTCCAAACGCCGGCATTCCTGCTGTCGCTCATCATAGTTCTCTGTGCCTCCGCAGCCGGAGCGGTGCTGCATTATTGTTCTCCGGAGTCATTCCTCTTTTTTGGCGATGCCGTTTCGCATCTTGTCCGTGCGCGACAGTTCATCGATTCGCAGCAGCCGGGACTCATCAACATCGGCACTGTCTGGCTTCCGCTTCCACATCTGCTGCTGATTCCCTTTGTTTCAGTGGATGCTCTGTTCTATTCCGGTACAGCGGGGGCGTTCCTCGGAATTCCTCTTCTCATGTCGCTGTCAGCGATACTCTACCATCTTCTCGCGCAGATGACCGGTTCGACGCGCATCGCGTTCTTCATCGCTCTTCTGTTCGGTCTCAATCCGAATATCCTTTATATCGCCATGACACCGATGACGGAGATACCACTGCTGTTCTTTCTGACGGCAGGAGCATTCGCGTTATTGCAATTCATCCGTTCGAACAGAGTACGCTGGGCAGTGCTCGCTTCTTCCGCCGTTGCTCTGGCGACGCTGTGCCGATACGAAGCGTGGATCCTTGCGCCGTTCCTTTCGATCGTGATCATGAGCGGGGTTAAGAGCAGTCAGCGTAGTGAAACATCAGTATCGCTCTCTCGAATGCTCCTTGCCGCCGTCATTCCGTGGGCCGGGATCATCTTCTGGTTGGGATGGAATTATCTTCAGTACGGGGATGCACTCAAATTCGCCCATTGGACATTCGATGTAGGAACATCTGCCGTAAGAACAACGCTGCAGTCGAGTCCTCAGGAAATGTTCCGTATTCTCGGCACTGCCGTGTTGTGGATCTTCGGCCCGGTCCTGGCTCTCGCCGGACTGGCGATGGTGTTCTCTCTCCGGCGTCTGAATCGGAACAGGGAGCAATTCGTGATCCTTGCATTTTGTGCGCTACCGATGCTCTTTACCGCAGCGGCGATCATGCTCGGGTTCGTTCAGATCGACCAATGGTGGTGGAACTGGAGATTCGTCCTTCCGTTCGGTCTGTTCTTATCGGTTGCGTGTGCACTCGTGCTGAAGGAAGTGATGCAGAAGAGTTCTTCTCCCGTCATCTTCAGAGGTATCATCGCTGCTCTATTCCTGGTCCCGTTCTGTCAATTGATGATCCCTGCGTTTGGGACAGCATTATATCATGACGCAGAGAAAAGTTATGATGAACGGTCCAGGACCGCCTCACGTCTCGGAAATTCTCTTCATGCTGAATACTCTGAGGGGACTGTTGCTCTTTTGACCGGGTACGGCGTGGGACAGCGGATCATGAACAGCAGTAATTTACCACTGAGAACGTTTCGGGTATTCTATTTTGGCGGGAACGATCCTGTCTCAATAACGGACCGATATCTCATTATCGGAAAAGAGCGAACACCCGAATCACTGCAATTCTCTGAATTCTGGAATGAGAATTCAGCGCGTATCCTCCAAACGTATTCACTCCGAAGCGAGGATGGTTATTATATCCTTCTGCGGCGGAAATAATTCTGCGTCAAAGATACTGCAGAAGTCTTTTCACCAATACCGGATCGACACACGATCCTCCCGCAGTCCCTTTGGCTTTTACTCCATTCCCGATATGCAGTTCTTGAATACCTTGCAGCCGCGCGATGGTACCGATCGTCCGTTCATTGATGCCCGCTCCCGGCATGATCGTGATCCTGCCGCGTGAAGCTTCGATCAATTGTGTGATCAATTCTTTCCCTTCGGGAGCCGTCCTCTGTTGGCCTGATGTCAGCAGTCTCACTGCACCGGCTGCGATGATCTTTTCCAGCGAACCGAACGGATCCACAGCAACATCGAACGCCCGATGGAACGTTACGCCAAGCGGCTGTACACAACGGATCAGTTCCGCGCTCCGCTCCTGATCGACTGAATTATCTGCATGAAGAATTCCCAGGACGATCCCGTTCACTCCGAGCGATTTGAACTCATCGATCTCGTTCTTCATCATCTCGAATTCCTCATCCGAATAGCAGAAATCTCCCGCGCGAGGACGCACCATCGCATGGATCGGAATAGTGAGTGCTTTGCGTACTTCACGGACGAGTTCGGATGAAGGAGAGAGCCCGTCCGCCGCAAGATCGGAACATAACTCGATCCTGTGCGCGCCTCCTTGCTCAGCAGCGACGGCATCCTTCAATGTATCAACCGCTATTTCGATCAGTACGCCCATAGATTGTTTTCCGGGAAATGGAATTGCCGTCACTTCATTGCATGAAGCGAACAAGAAAGATTGAATATGAAAAGAAGTTCATTACTTCTTCTTACAAAAGCAATCTTCTTCGGTCAGGCTGGCGGTTTGTTGCGTTGAGGAATGTTCTAGAAGATAAGGATATAGGATAATGAAAAACTGAACGAGCCGAGTGCAAATCCCATCAATACATCGGTTGGGTAATGCACACCGAGATAGATCCGTGAGAGTCCGATCAGCACCGCCAGGACGAAAAAGAACGGCAGCAGGACCGGAACAGCGAGACTGAACAGCAGCGCTGCAACCGTAGCCGCTGCCGTATGGCCGGAAGGGAAGCTGTATTCGTCCTGAGGAATGACAAGATTCTGGATGGAAGGATTCCTTTTGAACGGACGATGACGCGTGGTGGATTGTTTGATGATCTTATAGCAGATCAATTCAACGGCAAACGCAACGATACCGGTTGTGAGCCACGGAAGCGAAACATCAGTCAGAACATAAAAAAAGAGGGCGAGAATCGACCAAAGATAGCCGTCCCCGAGGGACGAAATGACCTTCATGAATCTTGTCAACGATAATCTGCGCTGTGCAATAATGCGGAGGATCGTCCGGTCATCCCATAACTGTATCTGCTGTATCATCTGGTCCATGGTGCACCTCAAGTAATTGTATGCAAAGATCGCTTCCCTGCATGTTCTTCTGGTTACGGCAATGTTAAATCGATATTATCAATGGATCCGGGTGATACGCCGCACTGCGTAGTTGGCGGTTTTTTCCGTTGTCGGTTTAAGTTTCTAATCAGGGTAATATTGTGTACACTATTACCATTAATAGAAGAAGAATCTCATTGTGAAAAAAATAATTCTGTTCTTGTCCCTTTGTGTCGTGCTTCCGCTGTTCCCGCAAACGCGGAGTCTGGATTCATTGCAGGCAATTCTCCCCTCCCTTGAAGGGAAAGCCCGCCTTGAAGTGCTGTACAAATTATCCAACGACATGGAAAGCGTCTTTCCGGGACGGGCGAAGGAATACGGACTCGAGGGACTGAACATTGCACGGGAACTGTATGATTCCTCATCCGCTGCAACGCTGCTGTCATCGCTCGCATTCAGTTCCTCCGAGCTGGGGAATTTTTCCGAGGCATTGAGTTTCGCGTATCATTCACTGGAGATCAGCGAAGCGATCGGGGACAAGAAAAGGATCGCCAGCGCACACAGTACACTCGGCATCACGTATGTCTACCTCGGACAGTACAGTAAAGCATTGAGCCATCATCTGATCGCTCTCCGGCTCCGCGAAGAATTGGGTTTGAACGACCGCGCGGCGAATACCATGAACAATATCGGTATCGCATATCATAACATCGGCCAATACGATAAAGCCATCATGTATTACAAACGTGGGATGGAGAAACTTGGTCCCGCACTGAATGATATCGTCCGTGCGAGATATTACACCAATATCGGATTCGCGGAATTCAAGCGGGGGAATATCGATTCCGCTAGATATTATTATCACGAAGCGGAACGGTTATCAGCGCGTTCGCCGCTCAACGGTGTGCAGGCATATCTCTACTTCAATCTTGGGACCCTGAACGGTGAGATAAAGGAATACGCCGCAGCAGTGAAATATTTGGAGTCGGCTCTGCAGCGGTATTCAATGCTCGGACAAAAATTCGGGATGGTCCAGCTGTATAACGCTCTTGCCAGGACGTATGTGCAGACCAAACAATACAAGTCAGCATTGGTCTATTTGGACAGTGCGGTAGCATTGGCGCGATTGATCACTGCACCCGAACAGTTGAAGGAAAGTTACGAGATCTACTACCACATCTATAAAGTGACCGGTCCATTGCAGAGGGAATATCAGTATTTCCAGTTGTATTCCGTTGCCAAAGATTCGCTGATGAACTATAACGAATCGAAGAAGATCGCCGAAGCATTGTTCTCCCACGAGATCGCCGAACAGCAGCGCCAGATAGAGCTGCTGAAGCGGGAGAGGACGATCGCCGATCTGAATGCGGAGAAGGACGAGTTGTGGAGTAAATTGCTGTTTGGCGGAATGGTCTTCGCTTTTATTGCCGTTCTCTTCCTGTTTTCGGTCAACCACAGAATGAAAAAGAGTCACGCAACGATCGAGCAGAAGAACATTCAGATGGAGCAACTGAACAAGGACCTGCAGGAGAAGATCGGCGAAGTGAATATGCTGACAGGATTCCTCCCGATCTGTTCCAACTGCAAGAAGATCCGTGATGATAA
>JBMOHT010000149.1:0-9761 GCA_049317705.1 Bacteroidota bacterium
AATAAAAAAGCCGTCTCCATATGGGGACGGCTTTTTTTGTTACGGTATTGTTTGTTTCTTATGCTGCGACCAGTGTATGCTCATGAAGTTCCGTGCGGATCTGGTTCAATTCTTCCAGCACATCATTCTTCAGAACAGCCACCTTCACTTCGAAATCCGAATAGAGCTGCTTGTAATATGAAATACCTTCATCCAGATTCTGCTGGAAGAGCTGATAGTATTTCATCTGCTTTTCCGTGAACGGACGCGGTGTCTCTGCGATCATATTCTTCAGATAATCCACATACAGCTGCAGTTCTTTCACGAACAGGTTCGGACGGTTCGCTTCGTTCACGATGGAGAGTCTGCCGTAGATGTGATCGGTCATGGTCTTCAATGTAACAACTTTATCAAAGTATGCGATGTTCGGCCCGGGGCAGACGGAAACACCGGGTCCCTCGGTGCGTGTGTTCAAGTTGTTGACGATGAGCGCTGAAGTTCCAAGTCCGACGCAGATGCAGGACTTGTCCACGATCGCATCGAATTCCTTCTGACGCTCTGTTTCATTCATTCCTTTTTTATCCAACAGATCGATGCGGATGTTCTGATACTGGCGTGAAGCACGGCAGATGGCCTTCTCGCCGAATTCCGTGTTGAGCTGGATATATTTCTTCGGGCAGGAACTTCCCGGGCGTCCTTTGTCGATGTATCCCTGTTTCTCGATATCCTTCGTGTTGCCGCGAAGACTGTTGAACGGAACGCCGAGCGGAGAGATGTTGCTCAGATACAGGTCCTCTTCTTTTGCTTTCGCAAGAAGTCCGAGCGTATGATCGTCCACATTCGTTACTTCAGGGCAGAGCAGGAACGGTGAGCCCCAGCCGACGGAATCGAGTCCGTAATAGTTCAACAAGAAATTATGTTCCTCAGCAGTACCGACGCCTCCCTGCGCAGTGATCTTGATGGGGAGCGGTGATGCCGGAACGGGACGGTTCTTCGTTTTCAATGCTTCGGTGAATATTCCGTACGTGGTCTGGATGAGTTCCTGACGGTTCTTCTTGAATTCTTCCAAGATCGGACCCATCAGGTATCCGTCCGTTGCGAACGCATGCCCGCCGCAGTTCAGTCCGGATTCAATACGATACTCCGAGACCCACAATCCTTTTTTCGCGAGGAATTTTCCCTGGATGATGGCGGAGCGGTAGTCGCTGACCTTTAGGATGATCTTCTTCTTGATATCGCCGGTCTCATCGGGATAGAAGTCGTTGAATTTTTCGATGTAGCCGTAGAGACGCGGATTCATCCCCGCGGAGAAGACGATGCAGGAACGGAGTGTGCTTTGTGCATATCCGCGGAGAGCGGCATGGGCATCGTTGAATTCGTTCGGCAGTTTCTCATCGCCGCGCCAGTTATCCTTGTCCAGCTTCGTCATGATGTTGACGTCGATGCTTCCGGGAGTGAGATGCTTGTCGATCCACGCTGCGATATCTTCCTTCACCGTATTCTTTGCGATCAACTCCTGGAATTGTTTCTTCACGGCGGAAAGGTCCGGCAGCATGTCGATGTATTTCTGCACCTCTTCGCCGGTCTCGTTGATGGACCGTTTCATATTCTCAAATTTTTCAAGAACGATCTTGTCCACCATGTTGAGATAGGCGGTGATCCGTTCAGCGCGATGGTCGGTGCTGTTTTTTTCCGTGATGGGGGAGAACGGAATGTTCAGTTTATTGCTGTAGAACTCCCGCATTTTTTCCACCAGGATGTCATCCACCAGCGACATGACCGATGCAATGCCGTAATGGGCGACCTTGACCGGTGTATCGATGGTGAAGCCGATACCCATGACCGGAACATGGAACGAGTGTAACGGTTGCTGCGTACTCATTGTACCTCAATGTAGTTATACTGATATAAAATACACTTTTTACAGCAGTTACACAAAAAATACTTTTTGGACCGAACGGTCCGATTAACGAAATGCTTCATGAAACACCACTAACCTCAATGGGCCACGGATGCAAGGGATTCGACGGATTTACACGGGTAAATCAATTTAAAAAATAAAGAGCTTATATCTTCTGATATAAGCTCTTATTCAATACGACTATCACGCGATGCATGAAACGCAACGCCTGATACACGATCAACCCCGATTATTTGAAGGTATCTTTGGAGTCGACGATCTTCACATCCTTCACATTCAGCCGGTATCCCGCAACAGCATCATCTTCGGTCAGAACTTCTTTGGGAAGACCTGATTTTACGGCATTGGAATACGACATCGGTGAAAGGGTGTTCTCTTTCAAACTCTTTGCGAGTTCTTCCGCTTCGCTCTTATCCGTGACGATGGTGACGAACATGTCGGAAGTGCGCCAGTATTTCTTCACTGCGGCATTCACATCCTTTACTGTCAGTTTTGCCAGTTCTTTTCCCACCTCAGCAATGAAATCTTTACGGCCGTAGAATTTTGAATCGAGAAGATAACCGAGCTGATCGTTCGGAGTCTGCACGTACAGCTTAATATAGCTGCTGAGGAAAGTGCGAGTCGCTGCGAAATCCTCTTTGCTTAATCCATTGTTGATGATGTTGTCCACTTCGCGTACCGCCATGCGCAGGGCAAAATGTGCGTGGCCGATCTTGACATCCGATAGTTCTTTGTACTGCGTCTTCAATTGTTTCGCGATCTGTACGGGACGGATCCACAGCGCGAAGTAATTGGAGCTGCGCGGAACGCCGGAGGGAGGAAGCATTGCTCCGCCGCCGTTGTTATACCACTCAATGTAGGAATAATCGCCGTAGTTCATGGAGCGGATCTCGCGGAGTTTCTGATAGAGCTGTCCATATGACTTGCGATGTTCGCCGAGATAGGAGTTGGCGACCATGAGTGCGGCAAAATCCTTCGACGAGCGGGTGATGGCAAGCGGTGTTCCCGTAAAGACGGCGGAACCGAACGCGTTATCTTTTGCGATGATCTCCACCTGCATGCCGTTCGGCGTGTTCGCTTTTCCGGCGGCCGGCTGAACGAATTTCTTCGCGGAGAGCTGCGCCATATCCGTCTTGAGCTGTTTCAGGAATGCGGGAGAATAATTTCCGACGATACCGATGGTGAGATTGTTCTTTGTGAACATGTTGGCGTAGTGCTGCCGGATGTTCTCGAGAGTGATAGCTTTCACGCTTTCGGATTTTCCCTGCACCATGTGTTGATAATTGGTGCCGCGGAAGAGCTGATCTTCGAGCGCCTTCTTGGAATATTCCTCATCCGATGATGCGCGGATGACCTGGTCCACATAGTTCTGCTGATTCTTCATCACGCGCTGGAAATCCGCTTCGGCGAACGCCGGATTGAGCATGAGTCCTTTCATGATGGGATAGAACTGGTCGAGGAAATCGACATGGACCATGAAGGTGAATGTCGTCACTTCTTTGTCGACCTGGACGTAATATCCGGCGGCCCAGGGATAGAGTTTATCCTGGATCTCGCTGTAAGTCATGCTCTTCGTGCCGCCGTTCGTGATGAGGTTCGCCGTGGAAGCGGTGAGACCTTCGAGTCCTTTCGGATCGGAGATGGAACCGTTCGCGAACCGGAGTTTGATGATGACCTTGTTGGATTTCGGCTGTTTCAGTTCCACCACGCTCTGAGCGAACACGGCTGCCGTGAACAATATTGTGAGTATGAGCGCTTTCATTATTTCACACCTCCCTGTGCATCGCCGGAGATCGTCGCAACGGTCAGTCCGGACGGCACATAATATTTTGCAGCGGCGGCCTTCAGATCGTTCACCGTCACTTTTTCATACAATGCGTAGAGTCTGTTCAATGATTCGGGATCGCCGATGAGCGTGATGAATGTGCTCAGGGAATTCGCGATGCCGGTCGGATTGTCGATGGACATGGCATAGCTGTATTTCATGCGGGACTTCGTATCCGCCAATGTCTTTTCGGTGGTGCCGTTCTTCTTGAAATCCTCGATCGCTTTCATGATCTCGTCCTTCACATACTGTAGGTCCTCTTTTTTGATGAGGGATGCTTCGATGGAAGAGAGATACGGATCGCGGGTGAACATCATATCGCCGTTGAGACTGCGAACCTTCTGTTCTTCGAGCACCAGCTTTTTATAGAGAGGCGAAGTTTCGGAGAAGAGAATGCCGTTCAGCACGTCGATAGCGGGAACGTTGATATCAACATCGCTGTACGCCGGCGTCTTGAAATTGAGACTGAGCACCGGCGGAATGGAGCCGTTCTGCAGATGGGTGTAGCGGGTGGAATCCTGCTTCGGTTCCGGAGCGACGGTGGAGATATAGCTGCCGTGTTTCCACATGCCGAAATACTTTTCCGCAAGTTTGTTCACCTGTTCCGCCGTAGCGTCGCCGACCACAACGATGGTAGCGTATTCGGGACGATAGTAACGGTCAAAGAATTCCAGTGAGTATTTGTATTGATTCGGCATATCAACGATATCTTTCAGGAAACCCATCGTTGTGTGCTTATAGGTGTGTTTATCGAATGCAGTGTTCAGCAGGTTCTCTTCGAGCTGTGAATACGGACTTGCATTGTTCTTCGTGTATTCACCCTTTACTGCGCCTGCCTCGGTCTTGAAATCATGTTCGGTGTATTTGAGTCCCATGAAGCGGTCCGCTTCGATCTCGAACATGGTCTCCAGCTTCGTTGCGTCGCCGGTCATATGATAGATGGTCCTGTCGAACCACGTATTGGCATTGGCTCCGGCGCCGACGGATTTGAGCACGTCGTTATATTTATCGCGCGGATATTTTTCCGTTCCGCGGAACATCATGTGTTCGAAGAAATGGGCGAATCCTGTCACCCCTTCTTCCACTTCGTTGCGCGAACCGACGCGCATAACGATGAAGAAGGCGGCAAGACCGGGACTGTCGAATTTGACCGTCACCACATTCAATCCGTTCGCCAGCTGTTTCTGCTGGATCGGATAGGGGAGGATCTGCGCCGAGAGTGATCCGACCGCGACGAGCACGGTGATCAGCGGCAGCATGAGTGTTTTCATTGTGAAGCTCCTTTACAATTGTTTTGATTAGAAAAGCGTGAAAGTAAGGTTGGGGAATATTGGTTGAAACGCAAGAAAAATGTCATCCAAAGCAAATTTCATTGTGTTTAGCAATTCACCACTAAGGCACTAAGGCACAAATCACACTAAGGATAAATGAAATAGCCGGATCGTATTCTTCAATTATGGAGAGTACCGACGGAAAAATATAACATTGAGAAACGCTATCGGATTCTCACAATCGATTCATTTCAGATTACCGGTGACGGAGAGGAACCATTTCATGCAGCGGTGGCCGAGGTCCGCATTCGGGACGTACATCATCGGACAGGCGCCGGGAATGACAGTGATGTTATTGTCCCTGCATCGCTGAATTGCGGCAGCTGTTGCGCTCGAACCGGAGGAGAGGGCGGTACCGCCCGAATTATGCATCCACACGTGCGTGATCTTCAGTGCGATGCATTGATCAATAATTGCACCGGTGTGTTCAGACTTGACAGCAATGAACACGCCTTGCACCGGAGCAGGAAGCGAGGCGAGCTCGGGATAGCATGATGTGCCATCGAAAGCGGCAGTGTTTCGTCCGACTGCATAGACCGTTCTGCCGGGGGTCCGAAGTTTTCTGCAGACCATGTTGGCGACCGATTGTTTCTTGGACGAGATGCCGACGACAGCGATCGAAGAGAGAGAAAGAAATTCCTGCGTTAGAGAAGAGAGCGTTTCCATAATGTTCCCACGAAAAAAGAAGGATCGTAACTGATAAATTTTGAGGATAATTCGCAGGAAAGCAAGAGGTGTTTTGAACAATGAACTGTATTAAAATTTCAACTGCTTTTCCATCTCATCCACAGCGCGCCGTTCGATCTTCCAGCGGTCCTCTTTTTCGGACTGGAGAACGTCTTCGCGGAGAAGGACTGCTGCATAAGCAATGTTCGTTTCGGCGACCGCTTTCTGCAGTGCGGGTAGATATGGATCTGCTGCCTCCGAGAGAAGGCAGTGCACTGCAAGAAAACCGCGGTCGACCATTGCTGCAGGTCTGTTCGTATCGTTAAAGAATGCGGATGCAACGGTCCATTGGTGATCGAAAAGTTCCTTCCATTCCTGCGACGGGGATCCGGAGAGTTCGAAATACACATGGTACATGGATTCCGAACCGTTCTCACGGCGGGTCTTGTCCTTGTTCAGTCCTGTAATGAGGATGGAGGAAGAAATATTATCCGAATGATGGTCCATTGACCGAGTCATGATGCTCCTATCCGAGATCAGAGAACCGGTCCTTCGATCTTCTTCTTGATGGTGTTGATGCCGAGGATCTCCCAGACCGGACTGTATTTTGTCAGCGCGGTCATAAAACTGTAGATGCAGATGATCCCCGCTATGGTGCTGACGATCCCCTCCGACCGATGGAGAAGGAAATAGAGAGCGGAAAGAACGAGCACGAGAATGCGGAGGGATTGATCCAGTTTACCGATATTGGTTTCCATTACTGTTTCCTTTCGGACGATCGCTTACGAGTGTTGTTCCTTTGAACGGCGAAGTGCAAATTCCATCGCCTGTTGTTTTGTGAAGAACCATACGGAGGAAGAACGCCATCGGAACCAGAGGAATTTCTTTGATTCCCGGATGATCCATACGCATGGATCATCGGCGTGATGGATAAGCTCGATGCAATTCCCTTGTGTCTCTGAAAGGATCTGATCAGTTGTTGTGAAGCCAGACATGGTGCGGACCCTCCGTTCGTGATGAATCTGTTGTCGGCGCCGGAGGAAAGAACCAGGAGCGGAGAAGAATGAAATGCGATGAGCGGGACAATCCCGGAGAGCAAAGACGACAGTTATCGTCTCCTGTGCATATACAATTTCATCCGTCAACGGGGGAATAGCAACAGCGGATTAGGGTATATTTTTCAGGTGTGGAACGGACTGAATTACTCAATGAATCCGATGGTCTGCGCAGGTTCCTTACTTGCTACAAATGGGTCTTGCGTGGAAACGGCAGGCTCTTTACGAGGCCGGTCAGAAGAATTCTTTTCTGTCGGGAGGAGTGACCTGAGCGTAGATCCGTTCGGTCCTTTCGTCGACAACACGTATTCTGGACGTGAATCCGTTCACACGATTGTAGACAAGGATCTGCGTGAGAAAACTCTCTTTGAAGAAATCGGAACGCTCATTCCAAATACTGCCCGAGACAGTGACGACCGTTTCGATCTGTGTGCTGGTGAACCGTTTCACCAGTCCGAGCCTGCGCAGCTGCGGCAGTGTTGTATCGGTGAACTGCCTGGCGATACGCTGTTCCTGTTCGGACGGCTGTGTGGAAAGAGTGTCATTGAGTTTTCCCCAGCGAAAGGAACCGTTCATCACCTGTTCATCGTGGCGGTGAACAGCATAGAATGCTCCTCCGAGCAGGAGAACGGCAAGAGTATAGACGGAAATATTCTTAAGGGAATGGAGATCCATGACGGGGGTAACGTACGGAAAATATTCGAAGATCCAAAATTGAACCTTCTCCGACGTATTACATCAACACCTGGATATGCTCCAGCTGCTGTTCGAATTCGGCACGGAGTTCGACGTTGACCGTCTCGGCTGGAAGCTCGCCAAGCTGCGGAACGGCATCAAGCATGATCCCGGCGACCTCATCATCGAACGCGAATCCGCTCTTTTGTTCACCAATGCCGAATCCCCACTGTTCGCAGAAGAGGTCGGCGCAGCGGACGACCGCGCATAGAAGCGATTGGTTCGATGAGAGAGCGGGGCGGTGATGGTACTGCATCACCTCGAGATATTCTTTCGGCAGCCGCCATTTTTCGCCGATCAGTTTCCCGATCTCGGCGTGGGAAATGGCAATGACCCGCTGTTCAGCTTCGGTATCACCGATCCCTTCACCATCAATGATCGCTTCGACAGCAGCGAACTGTTCCGGAAAATATTGGATGAGGACCAGCTTTCCCATATCGTGAAGGAGTCCGGCCGTATATTCTTTCCCTTCCGTCGGTATCTTGTATCGTGCGGCCAAAAGACGTGCGGCTGCTGCGACAGCGACGGAATGTTTCCACAACCGTTCGAGATGCGTCTGCTGATGTTCGTTGAGTGACATGAGGCGGGATTTCATCTGACAGGTGAGCAGAAGATGACCGATCTCATCCAGACCGAGTAGACGGAGCGCCTGTCCGATGTTCGTTACATCGCGGCGGAGTCCATAGAACGGAGAATTGGCAACGCGCAGGATCTTCGCCGTCAGGGCGGGATCCGATTCGATGATGGAGGTGACCTTCGCCATCGTCACATCCGCATCGGACATCGCCTGGAGGATCTCCGCAACAACGGGAGGGAATGAGACCACTTCGTTGATCCGCTGGATCTCCGTGCGCACGTCGCGTTTGGAACGTTCTTGTTTTTCGATGACGATCATTGGTTCACTTCATATAATATTGTAATGGATTCGGGTCGTTGGTGCATCCTTCCACAATGGTGACGTTCCCGGTCTTCCCGTTCGCCTGCAGTTCATGCAGCCGGGTGACGATGGTGTCACGGAAATCGGTCGGCAGCACGGGATTGATATAGATGCCCGTTCCCCCTTCGAATCCTGCCTGAACATTCACGCGCCACTTCAATTCAATGTGCCACGGTATCTTGTAGACAGCATCGATCGGAGTGTAGAACCATTCCTCATTACAGGAACGGTTCGCTCCCATCGCGGCATGACATGCGTGGACGAGATCGCTGAATCCGCGCAATTCTTCCGTTGTATGCTGATACGGCCGGGGTGCGGCGGATTTTGAATGGATCTCGATGGTCGGGAAGCGGTGGCCGATGCCGATGAATGCGAGCGCGTGGTCGTTCTGCGCGAAGACAAGATTGTGCTGCGACGCGAGATTGGCGCCGAGCTCGTTGAAGATATTCGGGTCCTTCAGCACCATCTCGATCTTACCGGTGATGGTGGCGCCCCATTCGTCCAACGCGCAGATCTGTTTGTGCAGATGGTCCACCGATGCGCCGGCGGATTTCAGCCAATTCTGAAAGACGCTGATATAGCGGATATACGGATTCATCTCCAGCATATCGCGCATGGCATCGATGGTGAATTTGAAATAGTTGTAATGCTCATCAGGAGTGAGTTCACCGGAGGAGCAGAGCTGTGAATCATATTCGGCTCCTTCCGAAAAATGCCTTTTGCCGATGATCAAGTCGTGGCATCCGCCGAAGAATCCGTCCAGCACCTGCTTTCCGCCGTTCCACAATACATTTTCGGCTTGTTCTTCCGTCAGTCCCGATTGCTGCATCTTGTACATTGCAATGGAACGGACGTGCTGGAGTCCTATAGGATGTTTCATATACGAATCGCGCCACTGTTCCACGGACTTCATCACGGAATATTTGTAATTCTTCTTCCAGTAATCGGTCGTAACGATCTCGAACATGTTGCCGACGCGGCGGAATTCCGCTTCCTGTTCCTCGATCTGATCGGGAAGAAGATAGTAGAGGATCTCGTGCCGGTTCTTCACTTTAACGAGGCGGGATTTTTCCGGTGCAATGCGGGTGTATTGTCCCTGACAGAAAATACAGGAAGGATCATGCGCTGCGTGCTCGATCTTCTTCGCATGCGACGGAACGCCGTTCGAGACCGGTCTTCCACCGCGTCCCGGAATGGACCATACTTCGGAACCGCTGAACGGATTGGTCTGCTTGACGGTGCCGTCAGGCATGGTGTGATAATATGCGCTGTATTTTCTTGAGAGCATTTTTTATTTTTCCACGAATAACAC
>JBMOHT010000150.1:0-9715 GCA_049317705.1 Bacteroidota bacterium
CCGTGACATCGGCGACATAGCATTTACCGCAACAGTCCGGATTCTGCTTGTTCACACAGAACTCTTCTGCAATATAATCCTGATAGACGAAGTATGTCGCCCAAATGATGGGTGAACCTAGGACATACGCCGAAAAGAAGAAAAGGATGACTGATTGAAGAAGTTTTTTCATCATTGTGAACAAAAATATCGAAAATAGGACGGTAAAGCAAAGACCGGGAACCGATGTTCGTTAGGATAAACAGATATTCTATCGGGATCGGTCGGTTGAGACCGGTCCTTTACTCTTTGAATCTCTGAGTTGTTGTTCGAATTGCTGGGTTCGTTCCTGCATGAGCATCCGATGTTCTTCAAGGGCATTGGCTCTGTACGTATGCCGGGTCCAACCCATGCAGAGTACAGTGATGGTCAATAACATCACGATTCTCCAATACTGAATGCCGTACCTTCCTGACCTCATTTCCTGCCAGAGCAGATAGACCGCTCCTCCCGCAGCAATGACACCCGGGACAAGGAAATATGCCAGATTCCATTCAAGTCCCTGCGGGGGAAGCGTCAGCAGGACGAACGGTCCCCACAGGACCTGAGACACTGATGCATACAGGACCAGTGAATAACAGATCCGTTGGATCTCATCTCGGGTGAATCCGGGAAGCCGTTCCTGCAGATCGAACCCTTTCCGATCGAAATATTTCGCGAAGAACAAACCCATCACCGCTATCGTGCTGGCAAGGAAATGGAAATACCGTGGAAAGACATTCCCAACCATCAACGATGTGAGGAACCCTTTCACATCACCCCAGCGATCGGGGAAGAGCATGAGATTGATATTCGCTAAAAAGATGAGCGGAACGAACAGGAGAATGCCGAGTGGTATGCTCAGGATCATGATATGACGGACCCTGTTCCCTTCGTATGCATCCCATGAGTATTTATGATAGTACAATATGAGGAAAGCGGTGAAGACGAGTGGTATGATCGATATCCATGCGTACCCGGTCAACGCATTTGCGGAATAGAAGTACACAGTATAGAGCGCATTGATCGCCAGAAGCGGTGCGACACCCAGCACCACGGCAAGACTTTTCGTTACTGTAATGGTGGCAGCGATCTCCTTGCCAAGAAGATCGTATCTTTTTTGTTTGAGTCCGGCGATCTGTGCTGCAAATGTGAAGAGTGTTCCACCCACCATCAGGTTCACAAACAGGATGTGAGCAAGGAACGCGACCACAAGAACAGCCACGAGCAGCCATTCCGGCATCGGCAACGGGAGCGGGATATCGCGCGGGATCGGAGTTTGAAATAATAGCATGATCGGATCTTTCTGGATAATTATTTATGGATGGAATGGAGCGGAGAGATATTCACGCCCACTGCTTGTGCGCCTGGATGTGAATTCCCGTCCTGTTGTAAGAACAGAATGTACTCAGCGAGTGCATCCAGTTCTTTGGCATTCCCCGGGAACGGCGGCATGAAATACCGGGCTTTATGCATCACCGGGATATAGGTTAACAACTGTTGCTTCTCCAGCGGTGATGACTGTGCCGGGGAGAGAGCGATGAATTTGTTGACGACGGAGTTCACACCGTTCGAGGTGTGGCACCGGCTGCAGGCGATATTGAACACATTCCGACCTGCGCGGAGTTTGTTCTCTTCTGTGATCTCCGGCGTATCCACATACGTGGCATATTTTAGGATCCCCTCTTTCTGGAAGAGTTCGTATTCATCCATTCGCAACTGGTTCGAATACATGTAATTCCCGATGACGAACGGTTTACGGATGAATTCCCTGATCCGTTCGAACGTTCCCAGGGTGAAGAATGTGACGATCACCGGCAGTGCAGCGAAAATGAGCGGGATCCGTTTCGGCTTGAAGGAGACCCAGAGAGTGAACAGCATCGACACAACGATCGTCGCGCCAAGGGAATACAACAACGTATCATACCAATTCTGGAATACCTGCGTACCGACCGCCACCGAAAGGTTCAATTTCATCATCTCGGGAACCTTGTAATAGTAGATGATACCGGAGGCTAACACATGCGGCGTCCAGATGAACATCCAACCGGCGATGTTCTTCAGTACTTTCGTCCGGAACTCACTCGGCGTCCGTAAGTGATAGAGTGTCAGGAAGAAGGCAACGGATCCCGCCATGACAAATGCCATCGGAGTACGGAAGAGCATCTGCGGAATGTACATCGGATTGGTAAATCCGGTCAGCAATGATTTCTTCTCCACCCAGCTTCCGGTATCCATCATGAATCCAAGGATGCCGACGATGATGGCCATGGTGATCCACGAAAGGATGCTCAAGGCAAGACCGAAACGGATGTGCCGTTTCTTCGCTTCGATGCTGCTATTCGAACGTTTCCAGGTGAGGAAGTAGATCATGATCGCGCCGACCTCCGAAATGAAGACGATCCATTCAACGAACCATGCGGAGAAGAAGACGCGAATGAGGCTTGCAATGGAGGCAGGGCTCACCAATGCTGCAGAGAACCAGATGCCGACCCCGGTCAATGCTCCCACGGTGGTCGTGATGATGAAGGCAAAGTACATCAGCTTATATGCCAGTGAATCCCATTGTTCAGATTCTGGCAGTCCAGCCATTTTTGCTTTATATCCTCGGAACTCCAATAGTGTGACGATAGGGAAAAAGCCAACCGCTAATGAATGATTGATCAACACATGAGTTATAGCGATGACGGCAACGAGCAGCCGGTCGCCGATGATATCTAAATGAAATATCGGGAAATCCATAAATGTCCTTTAAATAATTGATTCTGTCCGATGGCAATAGGCGGACGTCTCCACACTATACACCTGCACTATATCTCGAATGAGGTGGATATTGGGAACCCGTGTACATCGAAACAGTATTCATCCTCGACATGAAAATCCCGACCATTCCTAGAACGGAATGAACAGGACCATCAATAGAGGATAACGTGAACCGAATACGGCAAATTCATTCGCTCCTGTTATGACCGTAGAGTCGAAACAAGTGATGCTGCGAAAGTTCTTCACCGGGAGTGCTTTTTAGAGTGAAGCGATGTAGGAAAGTGGATATTTCGGCGGCTTCAGTAATGGGTGCCGGATGCCGTGAAGGATCGAGGGTATGTAATGGGGATGAAAGTGATTTGTCCGAACGTGTGTAGGAAATTGGATCGAGTTCTGTTCAAGGACCGCCGGGATGATTTCAGGAGTTCGGATCTCGATCTTCGGGATCACCGGTTTCTGTTCCTCCTCGACGACCGTATTGATGAAACACTTGCCATTGCAGAGCGGCAGTTGTTTATTCACGCAGAATGTTGCGGCAATATATTCCTGATATGCAAAATAGGTTGCCCAAATGAGGGGAGAACTCAACGTGTAGGAAACGAAAAATAATAGAGCAAAATAAGATAAAATTGTCTTAAACATCGCACCTAAAATTACTGAAAAAATGTTGTTTTTGCAATAAAACAGAGAATACTTGAAATGTGAAGGTGATAATTCTTTGAGGAGAATTGATGACATTCGTACTATTAGGGCGAATGCAGTTTATTTTGGGATGATCAATGTGATATTCTTTTCAGTGACTTTCGCGAAGGAAGGAATGATCCTTTTTAGCAACGGACTGTTCCATGGTTCGACGGTATCATCCCGCATGATATGATGGTCATACACAAATAGAATATCATCGCTAAATTGGAAAGCGGTGTTCGGATCGTGGATGGCACTGATAACCGTCATCTTCCGCTGTTCCACGAGGGATCGGAGGAATTTCATCATCTGCATCTGATGGGTGAAATCGAGATGGTTGGTCGGCTCGTCCAGCAACAGGATGGACGGTTTGTTCACCAGTGCACGGGCGAGCAGCACCATCTGCTGTTCACCGCCGGAGAGTTTAGTATAGAGCGATGTCCGGAGCGGCTGTAATTCCAGTTCGCTCATGATGGCATCGACCGCTTCATGGTCCTTAACGGATGGAAGGAAATTCACATGTCCGGCCCGTCCAGTGAGGATCACCTCTTCCACCGAGAACGGGAAGACCGGACGATGATGCTGACCGAGGTAGCCGACGGATTTCGAGAATTCCCGATGATCACATCCATTAAGTTCTTTCTCATGGAAGCGGATCGAACCGTAATATCCTGTTATAAGTCTCGCCATCAACCGGAGGAGCGTCGACTTCCCGGAACCGTTCCGTCCGAACAGGACGGTGAATGCACTCTCCCGAATGTCGATCGTCACGTGTTCGAGCACCGGATGTCCGGAATACGAGAATGACACATCAGTTAATTGGAATGCGCTGTTCATTGTTCCCATCCGAGCTGGTTCCGTTTCATCAGGAATAAAAAGAGGGGCGCGCCGGCCATCATCGTGAAGATACCGATCGGCAGTTCGAATGCCATCATCGTCCGCGAGAGATCATCCATCAGCACCAGCAGTGAGCCACCAAGCATCATACTCACCGGGATCATCCTGCGATGATCGGCACCGGTGATCATCCGGACGATGTGCGGGATGATCAAACCGTAGAAACCGATGATGCCGGAGACGGCGACCGCAGACGAGCAGGCGATCGTCACCGCCAGAAGCAGTATCACCTTATCACGGAACGGTCGGATACCGACGGAATGTGCTTCATCATCGCCCAACGCGATCACATTCATCCTCCAACGGTAGAGCAGCATCATGCTCAGTCCGAAGAGCATGGGAAGCGATGCGAGCTGTAATTTTTCCCAACTTGCGGTGTGGAAATGTCCCATGGTCCATAGGACGATGCTCTGCAGTTTGAACGGATCGCTCACGAATTGCACGATCGTTAATAACGCGGTGAAGATACCGTTTACCACCACACCGGAGAGGACGAGAGAAACGGTCGAGACCGTTCCCCGCTGCATGGCGGAAACGTAACTGATCGCGGATGCGGTGATTCCGAAAAAGAACGCGGAGAGGATCAGCGGAATTGCCGGGAATGCGACCGAAAGAGCCGCACCGAAAGCGGCACCGGATGAGAGACCAAGAATGAACGGATCGACTAGAGGATTCCGGAAGACCGCCTGCAGAGTTCCACCCGATGCGGATAAGGTTGCACCGGTCAGAAAGACAAGCAAGATGCGGGGAAGACGGATATCGAATAGCACAATGCGAACTTGTTCGGGAATTTCGGAATGTCCCATGAGTCCGTACCACATATTTGAAAATGATACGCCAAGTGACGGACCGACGAAGAGTGATGCTGTCAGGATCGGCAGCGGCAGGATGAAGAAGATGATCGACAAGGTGCGCTGTCGGGACATATCACAACGCCTTTCCATAGAGGAATGTCATGATGGAATCGCGATGGCTCCGCATGGACCGACCATCGTGAATTCCGCGAACTTTCATGGAAAGGAAATCCTCCGCAAATCGGTATTTCAGCGTCCAGAGATCACAGTCAAAAGCACTCGGCAGTTCAAAGACATTCCCGGTGCGGACCGCTTTGACCGTCCGCAATACATCCGTCTTCATCACATCCTCCGGTTCGAGGGCATCGTTGGACCACATCAGGATCACATCCGGGTCCCAGTCGATGAGTGTTTCCGCATTGATGGAAAGATGTTCCTGGACTGTTGGAGATGCATTCTCGCATCCCGCTGCAGTGATGATATTGTTGACCGCACTGATGCGTCCTGCTGTTTCGAATATTCCGGATGACCACATGAAATACACGCGGGGCGGTGTTTCTTTTTGTTGTACACCATTCTCACGCTTCGTATTCGACCAAGCGATCAATTGTTCGGCCCGTTCCTCACGGCCGGTGAGCATTCCAAGATCTCGGATCTCTTTAATGATGTCTTCCGTTGAACGGATATCGATCGCATAGACCCGAAGATTGTGCGTTTCGAGCGCTTCGATCGATTCGCTCTGCGATGCCCAGATGATCACAATATCCGGCTGCAGTGCAACGACACCCTCAAGACTGACCGCATCCCAATTCCCCGGAGCGGGAAGCGTCCGCTGACGGATCCGTTCATCCAATGCGCTATAATATGGAAAGAGAGATTTAGAATAGAGATTCGTCGACACGCCAATGAGCGCATTTTCTGCGCTGAGCATATAGAGTCCAGTGGTTGCGCTTTCGAGTAACGAGACGATCCTTTTTGCCGGCCGTTCCAACGCAACGGTCCGTCCCCGATGATCGGTGACGGAGATCGTTCGTTTTCCCGGTACGTCATTGCTTCCCTTCTTACATCCCGCACACATCATGAGGATGGAACAAAGAAGGAGGATCCGAAACGATATTTTGATCGATGTTCTGATCAGAACACCAGTTTCAATCCGCCGGTGATCGCTCTGCCGGTATTCCTGAACTGCCACGGCATCTCGTATTGATTGTCCGTAAGATTGACGAAGTTCACAAGAAGGATCGCCGTTGTCCGTTCACCCCGTGCGATCTCCTGCGAAGCGGAGAGATTCACGATTGCACCTTGGGTGAACGCCAGCCGGCCGGATTTTGAGTTGCTGTCATAGAATTTGGAACTGTAATTCACGTATGGATGAAGCTGCAATCCGAAATCGAAGGAGAGATCGACCCCGGCATTGGCTATCATCGCCGGCGCGAAGGGGATCTCCGTTCCGTTCTGATCCGCGTTCGATGGATGGTCGATGGAAGTCTTTGCGTAGGTCACATTAGCGAACCACGACACAGAACGGGAATATCGATGAGTGATCTCGAACTCCGCTCCCGTAGAATGCGATTTTCCTGCATTGATGGACTGGGACTGCGAAGGATTCACGCTGACAACATTCTCGATTATGGCATCGCTGACATTGGTGCTGAACAGACGAAGTCCGATCTCCATTGCATCGATCTTGAGTTCCGTTCCGAGGTCGAGTCCGATCCCTGATTCCGGTTCCAGTGTCGGATTCGGCAGCTGTCCATTTCGTCCGGCAACCCCTTTATCCGCAAGAGCGATCGTACCGCCGGTCGATTTCAATCCCGGTGCAATGAAGCTGTTCCCGGCATTGGCGAAGAATGCAATGTCATCGTTCAATGAGTAGCGGAGTCCGCCGCTCCACAGGACAACACTCCAATTGCGAGTTCGTTCTCCAGGTTTGTTCCCGTCGATCAGATCGATGACACTTTCGGTGAAGGAATAGCGCGCACCCGCCCGAAGGGTGAAGCGGTCGAACCGGAATTCTTCCTGTGCATATACTCCGGCCTGCGTACTGTTGGAGCGGTTACCGAACTGTCGGTATCCTTGCAGCGGATCGGACCAAGTGGCGTAAGAGGCGTGCTGGTAATCGGCGCCGATTACGAGAAGGTTCCTCTCACCGTGAACGATGCTCACATTCACATCCATCGGGATGATGTTCTGTTCCACACCGTTGTCGGATTTGAGTGTATCGATGACGCCGAAATTGCTCTCCTGCCAGCTTCGGTCATACGAGCGCAGACCGAAATGGGACTGCACGGTGATCTTCTCCGTTGGGGCGAAGGAGTATCCTGCATTCACGAGTGTATAATCATTATCGAATCCGCGGTAGATCCTTCCGGCATCGCCCGTATGAAAGACCTTGTTCACAAAGAGTGATGCCTGATGATTGTCATCCAGATCGAACGATGCACCGCCGAAGAGTTTCGTTTTGGTATATTCAGGATCCTTCTTCATGTTCAGCCACGAGTTGGCAGTGCCGTAATCCGTATAGTCGGAGCGTTCATACGATGCGCCGGCAAAATAGTGTACGAACTCACTTTTGTTCTGATGGAAGAACATATTGTTGACCGTGTTGTATGTTCCGTAGGTGGTGGAAGCAACGGTCTGCGGTCGCTCCACACGGTCCTTCAGGATGAGATTCACCGTGCCGGCGAGAGGACTCTGATTTCCGGCAAAATCCTGTGACAGATAATTCGGATAGAGCACAGAAGCGGGACCGCGCTGCACTTCGATCCGCGCGATGGCGGAGAGATCGAGCACCATCGGATCGACGAAAGCGTCGATCGGGAGTCCTTGAAGCATGTATGTGCTGTATTTCGGACCGATACCGCCGTAGGTTCCCCAATTCGCATCATTTCGCGAGAGAGGACGGGCCGCAGTACCGGGCGTTCTGCCGACCGCTTCAGAGATATTGTTGTTGGCGAAGACGATGGATGAGAGAATACTGTCCGAGATGATATCGAATTTCTGTGTGACGTTCCCTTTGGATTCGATCTGCTTTGAAGCAGTAACGACCACTTCACCCAAAGGAATAACGGATGTCATTTCTTGTGCGGAGGCGAACATTGACAGAAAAAAAGACAGAACGAGTGAGAACCTATGTTTGTGCATTGGACACCTTAGTGACGATGTTTTTGTTGTTTATGGTGATCGTGTTCGTGTGTGTGCGGTGTATGCGCAGGCGTAGTGATGGTCAATTTACCGTGCTGCACCCCTTTGATGCTCAATAATTGTCCGGCCAATTTCTGGATCGTACCGGAACGACCGTGCAGCAAGATCACTTCCAAACAGCTGTCGTGATCCACATGCACATGCGTTGTAGAGATGATGTTCTGGAAATATTCGTGCTGAAGGGATGAGAGGGATTTTTCAAGATCGCGCTTGTGATGGTCATAGATATAGACAAGCGCGGCGTAGATATCATCATCGGGTGAGGAAGTGTTCTCTTCCACCAGTTTCTCCCGGACAATATCGCGAATCGCTTCCGATCTGCTGCCGTATCCTTTCCGTTCAAGAAGGTGATCGAAGGAATGGAGGAGGTCATCCTCCATGGAAATGCCGAACCGTACCAGTTTTGCCATACTTTCTCCGTGTTACGAATGGAATAAAAGTAACACGCAAAGAATTTTCAAGCAACAGAAGATTTGGACATTATTCAGCGATAAAGGACAAAATTGTCCGATAGGCAAATGAAGTTATATATTCAGGATAGATTGATGCGCGAGAAGAGAATTGTCAATAGTATAGAGCGATTCGAATCAAAACTTCTTTCTACGATTCTTGATGTAATCAACAAAGAGGAACTGTCCGAGGTTGTTGAGTGAGGAGTAATACGCCCGCCCTTTGTTGGATTTGGTCAGTTCTTCCACAAAATTGACGAGATACGGGTCATCCGCGATCATGAACGTGCTGATGGTGATCTTCTCGCGGCGGCACTGCACCGCTTCGTCGAGCGTCTTGTTGACGATCTTCGGGTCGAGTCCGAATGAGTTCTTATAGAGTCTGCCGGCATCATCGAACATGGCGGACGGTTTTCCGTCCGTGATCATGAAGATCTGTTTGTTCACATTGCCGCATTTGCGGAGGAGATTGCGCGCCATTTGGAGTCCTGCGCGGGTGTTGGTGTGGAACGGACCGACCTGAAGGAACGGTATCTCGGCGAGACTGATCAGCTTCGCTTCGTCGCCGAACGTGAGACAGGCGAGAAAATCTTTCGGAAATTTTGTCTGGATAAGTTCTGCCAGTGCAAGAGCGACCTGTTTTGCGGGAGTGATACGGTCCTCGCCGTACAGGATCATACTGTGGGAGATGTCGATCATCAGCACGGTGGCGCAGCTGGAGAGATTCTCTGTTTCATACACTTCAAGGTCGTCTTCCTGAAGATTGAAATCGTCAATGCCGTCCCGCTTGAGCGCGTTGGTCATGGTGGAGGTGAGGTCGATATCCGTTGAGCGGTCCCCGAAACTCCATTTCTTCGTCTCGCTCAGCCGTTCGACCCCTTTGCCGGTATTGGGTGTTTCGTGATT